>JANOKV010000430.1:0-15541 GCA_031419415.1 Hyphomicrobiales bacterium
TGCATCTGGACGCCCGGTTGAATTATTACCGCATCTTCAACGAGACCATCGAAGGGTTCGAGCTGGATCGGCTCGCCGACCGCCAACGCGACCTGTTCGTCGCGACGGGCGTGCCGCTGCCGGTGTGACCGGGCAGCTCACACTCACGCCCCCGATCGTTCGTCGAAGTGCATGAGCACGCCGCTGGTCGATTTGGGGTGGATGAAGCCGATCAGGCCACCACGCGAGCCGGGGCGACCTTTATGATCGATGACGGTGACCCCGGCACCATCGAGGCCCCTCAGCACCGCATCGATGTCGGGCGTCTTCATCGCGATGTGGTGCAGCCCCGGCCCACGTGAGGCGACGAAGCGGGCGATGGCGCCTTGATCCTGGCGCGTGTTGCCAGCCGTGCCGTGCTCGACAGCCCCCGTCTGGCGCGGGTCGAAATTTTCCAGCAGCTCGAGGTCGGTGTCGCCGACGGTGAGGAAAGCGACCCGCAAGCCGCCGACGGGGATGGGCGCGCGTGTGTGATAGACGACGCCGTGCCGGTCCGAGGTGAAGCTTTCTACGGGGATCATGACCTCCATGTCGGTCTGTTGGCTCTCGATCGGCAACCCTAGGCGGGTGGACCAGGTGGCGATGCCCGCCCGGTTGTCGGCGCTGGCGATGCCGAGATGATCGAGGCGTTCGATCAGCGGGGCTTTGGCGCGGTCGAGGTCGAGGCGCTCGGTGATCACGGTGCGAATGTGCGCGGTCGTCGCCGGGTCGAGCGCGGCGCGCCGGCGACCTCCCAGGCCGGGCTGGGGTTTGCCAGACACGGCGGACATCCCGGCCTTGGCGGCCTGCGCCAGGCCATCGTCGAGATGGGCGCAGCCCAGGCCGATGTGGTGCACGCCTGGCCGGTCCCAACCGTCGATGCCCGGATGGCCGAGCGGAAACAACGCCAGCGCGCTCTCGCCGACCGTGAACATGGGTATGCGACCGCCGTGGCCATCGTCGAGATCGGTGCGTTTCAGCGCCAATTCGCGTCCGAGGACGCGGGCGGCCCCTTCGTCGTCGGTCACGGCCAAGGCGACATAGGCGAGATCTCGACCGAGCATGTTCGAACTCCGGGTGGGGCTTAACGGGTGTCTTCGCTCGACAGTCTGTCACTGTCGGAAGCGCTCTGCCAATGGGTGGGCGCCCACGGTGCTCGCAACTATTTGATTGCGCGTGCGGCCGATGGGTGCGATGGGCTGGCCTTCCCTCGAGCCAGACCCAGATTGGCCATGTCGAACTCTGCTATCGTGCTTCCCGTGGTCGTCCAGGCCCTGCTCTCGATCCTCGTGTTGGTTGGGCTCGGACGGGCGCGGGCGCAGTCGATGCGCGAGAGGCGGCAGAGTTTGACCGATGAGGACCTGCGGCTGAGCCGTAATGTCTGGTCGGATCAGGCCCAAAAGGTCGCCAACAATTATCGCAACCAGTTCGAGTTACCCGTTCTCTTCTTTGCCGTCGTGGCCTTTGTGATGATCCTGCGTCAAGCCGATGCGGTGATGCTCTGGCTCGCCTGGATTTTCGTCGCTGCGCGTGTCGCCCATGCCGTCATCCATATTGGTCCGAACGTCGTGAAGTGGCGCGCGATCGCGTTTCTTATCGGAGCTATCGCAGTCAGTACGATGTGGATCGTGTTGGGCTGGCGGGCTATCATCGGAGTCTAGCTGTTGCGCCCCGCATCCCGAATAACTGCCGCCATCGAAGTCCTGCACGATGTGCTCGACCGTCATCGCCCGGCGAGTGAGGCGCTGTCGGATTGGGGCAAGGCGCATCGCGTCGCTGGCTCTGGTGATCGCGCAGCCATCGGCAATCTCGTCTACGACGTGTTGCGGCGCCGATCGTCGACGGCGTGGCGGCTCGGCGCCGATACGCCGCGCGCGTTGGCCATCGGGACCGCAGGCGTCACTTTCGGCCTCGAGCCAGGCGCGATCATCGCGATGTGCGACGGCAGCGAGCATGCCCCGGCGGCGTTGAGTGATGAAGAGCAGGCTGGATTGACTCGGTCGCTCGATGAGGCGCCGGCACACATCCGCGCCGACATCCCCGAATGGATGTGGCCCGTATTCGAGGCGACGTTCGGCGAGCGCGCCATTGGCGAGGGCGTGGCGCTGGCGCAGAGGGCCGCGACCGATATTCGCGTCAACACGATGAAGTCGTCGCCCGAGCGCGTGACCAAGGCGCTGGCCTCTTTCGGCGTCGAGCCCGCGCCGTTCGTACCGAACGGATTGCGCATTCCACCGCCGTCGGGTCCCGGACGCACGCCCAACCTGCAGGCCGAGGCCGCGTTCCAGGCTGGTTGGTTCGAGGTGCAGGATGCGGGCTCGCAAGTGGCGGCCGCGCTGGCGGGCGCCGGTCCTCGGCTCCAAGTGCTCGACTTGTGTGCGGGCGGGGGCGGCAAGAGCCTCGCGATGGCGACGGTCATGCAGAACACAGGCCAAATCTATGCCTACGATGGCGACCGGCTTCGGTTGAAACCAATCTATGAACGCTTGAAGCGGGCCGGCGCGCGCAACGTGCAGGTGCTGCGCGCGCGCGACAAGGTGGCGTTGGCGGCGCTGGGTCCGCGCTTCGATGTCGTGTTGGTCGATGCGCCTTGCACGGGCACTGGCGTCTGGCGTCGCCGACCGGAAGCGAAGTGGCGGCTGCGCGAGCAGAGCATCGACGTGCGCAAGTCGGACCAGCGGGAAGTGCTGGCGCTGGCGCAGCCGATGGTGAAGCCAGGCGGTATCATCGTTTACGTGACGTGCTCGATTCTTCCCGCCGAAAACGGTGACCAAGTTCAGTCATTCATTGCGGAAAATCCCGACTTTACGTGCGAACCCTTTGCCGATGCGTGGGCACGCACACTTCCGGGCGAAGCGCCGAAGTCCGCCGATGGCAGAACCGATTCCCTCCTGCTCACACCGGGTTCACACGGCGTCGATGGATTTTTCGTCGCCGTGTTGCGCCGCGCGATGTCATAGGTCGCGCCATGCGCGACACAGGGGCTGAAAAAATTCTGTGGCTCGATTGAAAATCCGCGCCTTAGGCGTTTGACATGCTCGTGCAACGCACTACATGTGCGATCTGCCAAAACAAAATTTTTGGCAGCGACGGATCGTGATCCGAGGCAGACGAGAGCGCGCGGCTCTCGACCCTGATTACGGCAGTCGATCGAGGAGGGTTCTCGTCCATCATGGCATTGGCTTCGAAGCCGAAGCGGCCGAAACGCGCCCCTGCCAGGTCTTGCTTGGGACCGGTTGCCGATCTCGAATCGCACCTGCCGGCGGAATGGTGGCGCAAGCTCTTCAACGCGCTTTACGTCAAGACCGACGGCGATGTCGTCGAGAATGCCGAGAACACCCGACGCGAAGTGGATTTCATCGTTTCGTCGGCCGCGATCCAACCGCACAGCAGCATCCTGGACCTGTGCTGTGGACAGGGTCGCCACTCCCTAGAACTGGCGCGGCGCGGTTTCAAGAACGTGCTCGGCGTCGATCGATCACGCTATCTCATCCGATTGGCCAAGAAGCGGGCGCAGAACGAAAGCTTGGGCGTGGTGTTCAAGGAAGGCGATGCGCGCAATCCGCGCCTCCCCGAGAACAGCTTCGACTGCGTTACCGTGATGGGCAATTCGTTCGGCTATTTTTCGAATAAACAAGACGATGAAAAGGTCCTGACGACGATCGGTAAAATGTTGAGGCCCAGTGGCCAGCTCGTGCTCGACATCACAGACGGCGCTTACATGGCCGAGCATTTCGAACGTCGCTCGTGGGAGTGGATCGATGTGCACCACTTCGTCTGCCGCGAACGATCGATCAGCAAGGAAGGCGACCGGCTGATATCGCGCGAAGTGATCGTCAACGACGAGACTGGCGTGCTGGCCGACCAATTCTATGCCGAGCGGCTTTACACGCGCGAGTCGATCACGAAGTTGCTCGAGAAGACGGGGTTTCGCAACGTGCGCCACCACGGCACGGCGGAGTCGGTGTCCGACCGCGACCAAGACTTGGGGATGATGGCCCGCCGCATCCTGCTGACCGCCGACGCGCCACAGCTTCCGGCGCGCAAAGTGCGCGGCAAGGTCCAGCAGATCGATGTCACCGTCGTCATGGGCGACCCGCATTTGCCCGATGGGGTGAAGCGCAACGGCACATTCAACCCCGAGGATCATGAGACGATCCGCAAGCTCAGGGACGCCCTGTCCGAGCTTCCAGCCTACAAGGTGCGCTACCTCAGCAATCACGCCACGCTCGAGCGCGACCTGTCGGAGCTGAAAACGGATCTCGTGCTCAATTTCTGCGATGAAGGGTTCAACAACGATCCCTTCAAGGAGCTGCACGTACCAGCCCTGCTCGAGATGCTGGAGATCCCGTATACGGGCGCCGGCCCCTCGGCGCTGGCGGCGTGCTATGACAAGGGGCTCGTGCGCACGATTGCCGCTTCTCTGGATGTGCCGGTGCCGCTCGAAACCTACGTGCGACCGGGAGACCAGAGCGCCACGCTGCCGTCCGTTTTCCCCGCGCTGCTAAAACCCAATTGGGGGGACAGTTCGCAGGGCATCACCAAGGACGCCGTGGTGCACAACGAGCGTGCGCTGCTCGATTACCTCGAGCGGTTGCGCAGCGATTTCCCGCGTCGCGGCATCCTGGTGCAGGAGTATCTGACGGGACCAGAGTACTCCGTGGGCATGATCGGCAATCCGGAGCATGGCTTGCGCGCGCTGCCGGTGCTCGAGGTGGATTTCTCGCGGCTCGATCCCGACCTGCCGAAAATTCTCGGCTACGAGTCGAAGTGGGAACCCGACAGTCCCTATTGGACGCAAATCCGTTATCACGAAGCGACGCTGACGGATTTCGTGCAACAGCAGCTCATCGAGCACTCGGCGCGGCTGTTCGAACGGCTGGGGTGTCGCGATTATGCGCGCTTCGATTTCCGCGCCGACGCCAGCGGTGAGATCAAGCTGCTCGAGGTCAATCCCAATCCCGGTTGGTGCTGGGACGGCAAGCTCGCCATCATGGCTGGCTTCCAAGGGACGCGGTACACCGAGGTGCTCCTGCAGATCCTGCAGTCCGCCGAGGAGCGATT
The DNA here is from genome assembly GCA_031419415.1 of Hyphomicrobiales bacterium. GTDB lineage: Bacteria > Pseudomonadota > Alphaproteobacteria > Rhizobiales > Hyphomicrobiaceae. Next base: position 5,083 of record JANOKV010000430.1, read on the forward strand.
GGGCATCGTCGCAAGGCCGCAGGCGCAACAAGCCTCCTCGACCAGCAACGGCTATGGGGCGCAGTCTCAGCCGTCCCCGATGGCTGCGTCGGCAAAGTAGGCGGCTTTCAATCGAGTGAAAAAGCGTGCAGCAGGCGTCTGCCGCACGCATTTTTTCTACCGCCTTCAGGTGGGTGAATTGCTCAATCGTCGGCCTGCTCCCGCTTGGCCTGGGGGAGAGCGGCGTCCTCGTTAGGCAAAGCCTTTGCGGGCGGTTCGCCGGTCGGATTGGCTGCGGCTTCGACCTGCTGGCGGGTGATTTTCGGGGCCTTGCGATCGATATCACTGCCCGGTGGCTCGGTGCCCGTAATGTGTTTGGGGGGGATCGGATCGCTGGCTGGAAACGATTGCTCGATTGCCCGATCCAGAGCCTTCTCTTCTTCGCGCTTCTTGCTCTCGTCGATATCCATGTCGATGTCCCATCTGTCGACGCCGAAGTTGCTGAGCTGGATGAACGCGCGCTCGCCTTGCCGGTTCCGGTTTCCGACCGGTTGGGTTGGCGCGGGTTGCCCGCGACGGTCGAGCTGGAAGCGGCGAATGTGCAGTCGCGTTTGAGTTATTAGAATAATGATTGTTATATGTGTACAGTATTCATGCAATGGCGTTGTCAAAATAAAATCAAATAATTAACTCTTTATTAACTGTTGTGAATCTATTTTAACCATAAGGCGAGCGCAACGGCTCTCGAACCTGCCCCGTCTGTTTCCCGAATGCTCCGGCTCGTTCCCGGAAGGCGCTCGCATGCCGCGGCGTCCGATGGCTGCCGCTCGTCGAGTGCTGATCATGAGTGTGTCCGAATTGATTGTGGTTGGCCTCGGGTTGTCGGTCGCCGGCCTGATCAAGGGCATTACGGGCATCGGCTTTTCGACTTGTGCGCTGCCATTTCTGGTCACCGCCGTGGGGCTCGAGGCGGCGATGGCGCTGGTGACCATTCCAGCGATCGTCAGCAATATGGCCGTGATCGCGGGGGGCAATCAGCTCGGTGGGGTCGTGCGGCGGTTCTGGCTGTTTTATCTGGCGATCGTTCCGGGCATATTTGCGGGGCTGGCGGCGCTAGCCCTGGTTGGTTTGCGCCAAGCCGTGCAACTGCTCGCCGTGACGACCATCGTCTATGTGGGGCTGGCGCTCGCCCGTCCCGATCTCGCGCTGCCCAAGGGCCTGGAGCGTGTGCTGGCGCTGCCGGCTGGTTGTCTCAACGGATTTTTCACGGGCCTCACCGGCTCGCAGATCATGCCGCTGATGCCCTACATGATGTCGCTGCGTCTGACGCCCGGCGAGCAGGTGCAGGCGATCAATCTCGCGGTCACTCTGGCATCTGCCGTGCTGGCGGTCGGTCTTTTCTGGGCCGGAATCATGACGCCTGAATTCATCGTGATTTCCGCGCTGGGCTCGATCCCGGCCATTGCCGGTGTGGCGGTCGGCGGCGCGATGCAGCGCTGGCTCTCGCCTTCGGCGTTCCGCTACGTGGCCTTGGCGACGCTGGGCATGCTGGCGATGTCGCTCTACGGACGCCAGGGCGGGGAACTCGCGGGGCGTGACGCCTGCACGGCGCGTGCAGCGGTCGCGATAACGACGCCCAGTCGCGATGCCGATCGGTCTTTGCCCACGGATGGCCAGCAAACGCCATGGCCGCCCCGCAGCATCTCCCAACCACCCCGCAACGCAACCCCGAGCAAGGAGTATGTGGAATGATCCTCGACTGGACCCGAAACGTGTTCGCCTACGGATCCCTGATGTCGACGGCCGATGTGGATGTCGGCCGGCTCGAGCGTCGCCAGTTGGCGGCGGCGGCACGCTTGCTCGGCCCAGCTTCGATCGGCGGTATGCTGTTCGATGTGGGGCCGTATCCGGCGGCGGTTCTGACCAGCACGGGCCGAGAGCGCATTTACGGAGAGCTATGGCAGGTGCCGCGACACTGCGGTTGGTTGTTCGATGTGCTCGACCGCTACGAGGGATGCGCGCCCGGTGCGCCGGAGCCACATGCTTATGCGCGTCGAAGGGTGCCGGTGCTCAGGCAAGACGGGCGAACCGCCACCGCCTGGATCTACCTCTGGAACCGCCCCTTGGGCACGATGCCACGCATTGAAGGCGGGCGATGGGGCGCGTCTGGCCGGACCGGACCGGTGGAGGGCGACACGCCGATCGTCAACCTGTCGGTTCGCCGAACGAACGGCACGAGCCATTCGGGCGTCCCTACGTGAGCGCGTGATCACCCCAACGCGTGCACGAACACGGCGAATAGATCGGGGCAGCTTCGAGCCAGCATGAGGCTGCGCCACGCGGGCGCAGCCAACACAGCGCAGGCCGTGGCAGCCGTCGCCACAGTCATCGCGCGCGCGAGGCGGCGGGTTTGCAGGGCGATCTCCATCACGCGGCCTCCGTCATCGTGTGCTGAGGAGCGCGCGCCACGCCGGTTGCGAGCCATGAGGCCATAGGCAGCGGTCGGCTGAACAGAAAACCTTGCGCTTCCGTGCATCCCACTTCACGCAGCACGTCCAACTGCTGCTGCGTTTCGATACCCTCCGCCGTTGTCGAGATGCCCAAGCTGGCTGCGAGCGAGACGACCGCACGTACAATCGCCAACGACCGCTGCGTCTCACCCAGGCCGCGTACGAACGAGCGGTCGATCTTGATGGACCCGAACGGGTGGGACAGCAGATAGCCCAGGGACGAATACCCCGTTCCGAAATCATCCATCGTGAGGTGAACACCCATCTCTTGCATGTCTTTCAGATGCTGGAGCGTGAGTTTGTCGTTCTGAAGCAGCGCCGACTCGGTAATTTCGATCTCCAACCGATGTGGCGGCAAACCGGAGCCATCGAGCGCGTCGCGAATGGTGGCGATCAGCGCGGTATCGCGAAATTGGAGCGGCGAGAGATTGACCGCGATCCGCGCGGTATCGGAGAGGGCATGTATTTCCCGACAGGCCGTCTGGAGCACCCAGGCGCCGATCGGCACGATGAGGCCGGTCTCCTCGGCAAGGGGAATGAAGTCGAGCGGCGGCACGAGACCGCGATCGGGATGGCGCCAGCGCAGCAGCGCTTCATAGGCGTTCGTCGCGTTCGAGGCGATGTCGATGATGGGCTGGTAGTGCAGCTCGAATTGGTGTTCGGAGATTGCGGTGCGCAGGTCTGCTTCGAGCGTGCGGCGCAGGCGCTGCTCGTCGTCGAGTTCGGGGCTGTAGACCTTGAATGCGCCACGGCCCTCGGATTTGGCTGCGTACATGGCGAGGTCGGCGGCGTGGAGCAATTCTTGTGGCTTGCGTCCATCCTGTGGCGCGAACGCGATACCGATGCTGGCGCCGATAAGGAGGGAGTTGCCGTCGATCTCGAAGGGGCGGCGCACTTCCTGACAGACCCGGTCGGCGAGGACGGCCAATTGCGTCGAAGACGCCACATCTTGGGCGATGATCGCGAATTCGTCGCCTCCCAGACGCGCCACGAGATCGCCCAGGCGCACCGTCGCCCGCAATCGGAATGCAACCTCGGTCAACAATTTGTCGCCGACCAGATGCCCCCAAGTATCGTTGATCGCCTTGAACCAATCGAGGTCGATCATGAGGACGCCGAAGGTCTGCCCCTTATCCAAAGTGGTGGTCGCCTCTTCCAGCGCTTGGCGAAAGAGGACGCGGTTGGCCGCGCCGGTCAGGGAATCGTGGCGGGCCAAGTGGACGATCTTGGCCTCGGCTGTTCGACGTTCCGTGATGTCGCTCAGCGTGCGCACGAAGCCGCCGCCCGATAACGCCGTGCTGCACACCTCGAGCATCGTGCCGTTGGGTCGCGTGCGCTCGTAGCTGTCGACGAGCGCGCCGGCGACCGGCGAGCGGATCGCCTCGAGGAGTTTGGTGTCGACCGAGTCGGTGAACTCACCGTTGGCTTCCAAATAGGCGATGAGGTCGGCATAGGGGCGATGTTCCTCGAGGAATTCGGTCGGTATCGCGAGAAGCTCGACACAGCGCCGGTTGATGACGCCGATGTCGCCGACGGCATCGACCATGACGATGCCTTGTGTGATGTTTTCGAGGGTAACTTCCAGTTGTCGGGATTTTTCGCCCAGTTGCAGGCGGATTTCGCCGAGTCGGCGACTGCGACGGACCGCCCAGAGCGTCGCCAGGAGAACGACGACGGTAAGCCCGGCGCATCCAATGAGATAAACGGGTTTATTGCGCTGCCAGGAACTGTCGGGCTGCACTTCGTCGGCGACGAGGACCACGGCGAGGGGATGGTTGCGCACGCGGCGGAATGAAGCGACGCGCGCAGGCCGAGCCTCCGTCGCGGCCAGATGGATCGTGCCTTCCCGGTTGCGGCGCAGGGCCGCGAGGAGCGGTGCATCTGAAAGGACGCCGCCGAGTTCCGTTTTCGCGTGCCCTCCACTCGCGCGGACGACGCCGTCGAGCCCCACCAGCTTGGCGCTTCCGCCCGTGCCCAGGTTCATCGTTTCGTAGAACCGGGACAACTGACTGGGATCGAACGACGCCACGACTACGCCGTCGAAGTGGTCCTCGGCCGTCGCCAACCGGCGCGTAAATTGAACGGTCCAGCGACCCGAGGCGCGACCCAAAACGGGCTTGCTGATGAAAAGGAAATCGTCCTGCGCATCGACGTGGACCTTGAAGTGTATTCGGTCCGCGAGATTGATGGGCGGCGTGGCCGGCGCGCTAGTGTTGGCGGCGACCAACCAGCCGTCGCGATCGATGGCGGCAACTTGCAACAACGTATCGCTACCACTGAACGACTGCTTGACCCGCGATGACCACCCCTCGCGGTTCGGGTTTGCCGACCATTCGCGGCGCAAAAACTGGAGAATGGTGTCGGTCTCGTGAATCGTCCGCACGACGTTTTCTTCGAAAGCGCGCGCCAGGTTCGCGGTGTCGCGCTCGAGCCGATCTCGGGCGGCTTGGCGCTCGGTGGCGATGAGGAGAAACGTGCCGATACAGAGCAGGGCGATGGCGACCGTGCCGAAATATATTAGAGGCTGGCGCAGGGCTTCACGCCAGACGGTCGACCAAGTGCGGGGCTTTGGCATTTTGTTTTCCGGTGCATGCGACTTGCCACCAGAAAATGCCCGAAAAATATTTATATCGAGACAATATGATTTCGTATCATTTATATTATATAGATAGCGTTATTAAGTTCGAGATATTCAATGGCCAGTTTCCGTCGGATAGGGCGCCTCACGCGATCTCGGCCAGGAGGCATTTCAGAATGCCGTAATCGTAGCGTCCGCCGAGCGCGGTGTGGGCTGGCCCCAGTTTTCCCGAATCGACGGTGCCCACGCGTTCGAAGACGGCGAGGATCTCGTCGATGTCTTCCTCATCGAGTCGCAGGACGGCGCGCGCCTCGACGAGACCGGCTTCGATGGCTTCGGCGAGATGGCCCAGGACCGTGGACCGCTCGAGGCCGCGTTTTTGGGCAATCTGGTCTGCCTCGAGCCCTTCAAGGTGAAGGCCGAGCGTGTCGTTGACGGTGGTGGACAGGCGGTTGTCGAGCAGCGGATTGCGGGTGTGGCCACCCAGGGCCTCGAGGAGGGCTGCGCCGTAGCGCTCGATCTTGCGCACGCCCAGGCCTGTGATGTCCTCGAGCGCGGCGATGGTGGTGGGACGCTTCTGGCACAGCTCGGCGAGCGTGCGATCGTGGAAAATCACGTAGGGCGGCACGCGGGCTTCGCCGGCAAGCTTGGCGCGCAGGGATTTGAGGGCCTGCAGGAGCGACTGGTCTGCACTACCCACGACAGCGGTTGCGCCGGTCGCTGCCTTGCGCTCTTTGCGCTCGCGCTTGGTGTCTTCGGCCGGCGGGGGCTTGCGCATCGGGAAGGCGTGTTCGCCACGCAAAAGCGGGCGCGCATGTTCGGTCAGGGCGAGCGTGCCGTAACCTTCGTCGTCGGTGGTCAGGTGACCGGCAGCCAACAGTTGGCGGACGAGCGCGCGCCATTCGGTGGCCACCGTGTCGGCGCCGATGCCGAACACCGACAGCTTGTCATGGCCGTTGCGATGGATGCGGTCGTCCGTCTTGCCCGTCAGAATGTCGACGATGTAGCCCGAGCCGAACATCTGGCCAGTGCGATAGACGGTCGACAACACCTTCTGGGCGAGCACGGTGCCATCGATCGTGGCCGGGGGGGTGAGGCAGTTGTCGCAATTGCCACATGCGCCGGAGCCGGGTTCGTCGAAATAGGAGAGCAGAGCCTGGCGGCGACACCCCACCATTTCTGCAAGACCGATCAGGGAGTCGAGCTTGCTGCGCTGGACCTGTTTGTGGGCTTCGCTGGCTTCCGACTGCGCGAGCCACTGGCGTTGGGTTACGATGTCTTGCAGGCCATATGCCATCCAGGCGTTGGCGGGCTCGCCGTCGCGACCCGCGCGGCCAGTCTCTTGGTAATAGGCCTCGATCGATTTCGGCAGATTGAGGTGGGCGACGAAGCGAACGTCCGGTTTGTCGATGCCCATTCCGAAGGCGATCGTGGCGACGACGATCAGCCCTTCTTCCTGCAGAAACCGGCGCTGCGCCGTGCGTCGCTCATCGGCCGGCATCCCGGCGTGATAGGCGATCGCTGTGCGGCCCTTGCGAACCAGGAAGGCAGCCGTCTCTTCGACGCTCTTGCGGGTCAGGCAGTAGACGATGCCGGCGTCGGCGGGATGCTCGGCTTCGAGGAAGCGGAAGAGTTGATCGCGGGCCCCGACAGATCCCATCTCGGCGATGGTGTAGCGAATGTTGGGCCGATCGAAGCTCGACACGAACCGGCGCGCGTTGCCCAGCGATAACTCGGTGGCGATTTCTTCGCGCGTGCGGGCATCGGCCGTGGCCGTGAGTGCGATGCGCGGCACGTTCGGAAACCGCTCGGCGAGCAGGCGAAGTTGGCGGTACTCGAGGCGGAAATCGTGGCCCCACTGGGACACGCAGTGGGCTTCGTCGATGGCGAAGAGCGCGATGCGGGCGCCTGTAAGGAGATTGAGCGTGCGCTCCTGCAGCAGGCGTTCGGGCGCGATGTAGAGGAGATCGAGGCTGCCGTCCCGAATGGCGTCCTCGACCTGGCGCTGGCCGGCGAAATCGAGCGTCGAGTTGAGATAGGCGGCTCTGACCCCGAGCTGACTCAAGGTGTCGACCTGGTCTTGCATCAGCGCGATCAGCGGCGAGACGACGACGCCGATGCCCTCCCGAACGAGGGCGGGGATTTGATAGCACAGTGATTTGCCGCCCCCCGTCGGCATGAGCGCCAGCGCATCACCGCCTTTCAGGAGGGTTTCGATGATGTCGGCTTGCTGCAAGCGGAAGTGTTTGTAGCCGAAGATCGTCTCGAGCACGCGCTGCGCCGCGGCAAGATCGGGGATCGCGTCGGCGCGCGCGCGCGCCAGGAGGGCTGACATCGAAAGCTCGGTCTCACTACTGCGGCTCGACATCTCGTGTCCTATTGCGATTCGCCCGGGCCGACGCCCTGTGTCTGTGCCGCGCCAGTGGATAGTGTCATGGATCGAGCGTCGACGCGCCCTGACATGGGATGTTCGCCCGGAGGCGCGCACCTCATTTGCATCCCCTGTGTCCCGTGCCATGCTGGGGGCAATCGAGGACGATCCCGAACTCTGAGAGAGGAACCGCCATGCTCGAAGCCTATATCTACGACGGTGCCCGCACGCCTTTCGGCCGACAGGACGGCGCTTTGTCGCGCGTCCGGCCCGACGATATGCTGGGCGATGTGATCAAGGCTGTGGTGGCGCGGTCGGGGTTTGCACCCGAATCGATCGACGATGTGAACGTCGGCTGCGCTGGCCAGGCCGGCGAGGACAGCCGCAATGTCGCCCGCCACGCCGTGCTGCGCGCGGGGCTGCCGATCGATATTCCCGGCAATACGCTCAACCGGCTGTGCGGATCGGGCATGAATTCCATCATTGCGGCGGCTCACGCCATCACCTGCGGTGAGGCCGATGTGGTGGTCGCCGGTGGTGTCGAGAGCATGACGCGGGCGCCGTTCGTCGTCGGGCGCACCGAGGGGCCGTTCCCCAAGAGCATGCAGTGGTTCAATTCGTCGCTGGGCGCGCGGTTTCCCAACCCCCGCATCGAGGAAGCCTTCGGCGCCGATACCATGCCGCAGACCGCCGACAACATGGCGCGTGATTTCCAGTTGCAGCGCGACGAGTGCGACGTATTCGCGCTGGGCTCGCAGCAGAAATACGAGGCGGCGCGCAAGGCCGGATTTTTCGAAGGTGAGATCCTGGCCGTTGCCGTGCCGGCCGGCAAAAAGGGCGCTCCCGACACGATGGTCGGGCTCGATGAGCACCCTCGCCCCGAAACGACGATGGAGGTCCTCGCCAAGTTGCGGGCCATCTTCAAAGACGGCGTCACGACGGCCGGAAACGCATCAGGCATCAACGACGGCGCGGCTGCCCTGGTGATCGCCAGCCGTGGTGCGGGCGATAAGGCCGGCGTCAAACCCCGCGCGCGAATCTTATCGACGGCCGTGGCGGGCGTGTCGCCGCGCATCATGGGCTTTGGTCCTGTGCCGGCGGCCAAGAGAGCGCTCGAGCGCGCCGGCCTCGAGCTGAAAGACATGGACGTGATCGAGGTCAACGAGGCGTTCGCCGCGCAGGTTCTGGGGTGCTTGAAAGGCCTCGAGCTGCCCTTCAATGACACCCGCGTGAACCCCAACGGTGGCGCGATCGCAATCGGGCATCCCCTGGGAGCATCGGGCTCGCGCATCGCGTTGACGGCGGTGCGGCAGTTGGAACGCACGGGCGGCCGTTATGCGCTGGTCTCCATGTGCATCGGCGTCGGCCAAGGCATCGCCATGGTGATCGAGCGCGTGTGAGGGGTTTAGGGGCGCGTCCCGGACGGCGATATTCACCCCGTTGCCTTCAGACCCGGTGCACGTGGTATAAGGCTGGCAAATCGCGCCGGAGGATCGACCAGCCCATGACCGCCCGCATTTTTCGCCCAGCCAAGACGGCCATGCAGTCGGGGTCTGCCCGCACGAAGGACTGGATGCTGGAGCATGAGGCGGAGGCGCCCCGCTTCATCGATCCGCTGATGGGTTGGACCGGCTCGACGGACACGCGCACACAGGTCCACCTCGAATTCGACTCCAAGGAAGAGGCGGTCGCCTACGCCGAGCAGCACGGCCTGGCCTATCGCGTGATCGAACCCAAGCCCCGCAAACCGATCAAGAAGTCGTATTCCGACAACTTTAAATTCGGCCGTATCGGGAGCTGGACGCACTGATGCCTACCCCAGCTCTCGCGAGCTGACTGAGCGCCACCGGAACCTTCATGGCCCGAGCAGGTTACCTTCTTGCGGCGTGATCCCGCTGGAGGTGTGATGGGACAGCCCGGTGCAGCCCTGGAGGCGACGCGGTTCCAAACCCGGCTGGGCGGCGATGCCGTCGATCTCTATCTCCTCGACACTGGACGTGGCCTGCGCGCGGCCCTCACCAATTATGGCGCTCGACTGGTCGCCCTGACTGTCGCCGACGCGCGCGGCCAGCCAGTCGATGTCGTTCTGGGGCACGCGAGCCTCGACGCCACTCTCGCCGACCGCAGCACCTACTTCGGCGCCACGATTGGGCGCTACGCCAATCGCATTGCCGATGCGCGGTTCGACCTCGGCGGGCGCTCACATCGGTTGTCTGCCAACAATGGTCCCAATGCCTTGCACGGCGGCAAGACCGGGTTCGATGCTCGAGTCTGGACCGCGAACCGGATCGATGCCTCGACCCTGGCTCTGCATCTCCACTCCCACGACGGCGAAGAAGGCTATCCGGGAACCCTCAGCGTGGGCGTCATCTACGCGCTGACCAGCGATGCTCTGCAAATCGACTATGCGGCGACGACCACTGCCGAGACGATCATCAACCTCACCAACCACACCTATTTCAATCTGGCAGGCGAAGGGTCAGGCCCCATCAGCGATCACGTCCTGTGGATCGATGCCGATCGGTTCACGCCCGTCGATGCGATGCTGATTCCGACCGGAGAGATGGCAACAGTCGCCAACACGCCCTTCGATTTGCGTCAGCCGACCCGGCTGGCAGACATATTCGGTCGCGATTATCCGCAGCTCGCGCACGCCGGTGGCATCGACCATAATTTCGCGTTGAATGGGGGCACGCAAAATATCGCGCGCCCGGTCGCAACACTGACGTGCCCGCAGTCGGGCATCATCATGGATGTGCTAACGACCGAGCCAGGATTGCAGGTCTATACCGGCAATTATCTCGACGGCAGCCTGACGGGAAAGGGCGGTGGGCAGTACGAGCGCCGGGGCGGACTGTGTTTGGAGACACAGCATTTCCCCGACAGCCCGAACCAGCCGCACTTTCCGTCGACGCGATTGCGCCCGTGCGACGTCTTTCGCTCGCGCACCATCTATCGCTTTTCGACCGATGCGGATCAGTAGCTCTTCGGTAGGCCCAATTGGCGCTCCGCGACGTTCGA
>JANOKV010000431.1:0-1991 GCA_031419415.1 Hyphomicrobiales bacterium
TTGGACGCCAATTCTCCCGTATTGTGCGTCGAGTTGCCGCTGTTGGGCTCTCGCCGCCGGAGGGTACACGACCATTCAGAAGCAGCCACAGGAGATTCAACATCCGCCGTCCAGTACGAAGCGCGCCCGAGCGCGAGCAGACAGGCCCGAGAATCAACGAAGCTATCCGGGTCCGAGAGGTTCGACTGATCGACGAGAACGGTCAGAATGTCGGCGTTGTGCCGAAACTCGATGCGGCTACGCGCGCCCTCGAGGCGGGTCTCGATCTCGTCGAGATTTCACCCGACGCACAGCCGCCCGTTTGCAAGATCATGGATTTCGGCAAATTCAAATATCAAGAGCAGAAGAAGGCCGCCGAAGCACGCAAGAAGCAGAAGGTCGTCGAGATCAAAGAGATCAAGATGCGACCCGGCATCGACGACCATGACTACGATACCAAGATGAAGGCGATGCGGCGCTTTTTCGATGAAGGCGACAAGGTCAAGGTCACCTTACGGTTCCGTGGTCGCGAAATGGCCCACACGCATCTGGGTGTGCAGGTTCTGCAGCGCGTCAAAACCGACACCGAGGGTTTCGCCAAAGTGGAGTTCGAGCCCAAATTCGAGGGCCGCAATCAGATGATCATGATCTTGGCGCCGAAGTGACTGGCGCCAAGAGCCGGCGCGATCCAGTGCGATTGACTTCTCGACTTCGCTCTCTGTGTCGTCCTGCGGCTCGTCCGCGGGTTTCCGCCGTACGCAGGTTCCAGAGCCCAGCCGAGACGGGATCTCGGTGACAAGCACTGGGATGGCGGTTCCTCCGCTTACTCGGCGGAAACCAGTTGGCGTCCAACTCGTCGCTCCAGCCTCAATTCATGGCCGACCAATGCTTCCCGCTGGCTCGTCGCGCCAAGTGCGAGGATAACGAACTGGGGCGCTTGCGGGCGAATTCTTCGACGCAACCCGTTCCGCCGATGCTCAATCGGGATCGTCGCGACTGCTGCCCTTTCGGGCGTGACGCCGCTCCTCGTCGGCGGTCGGTCCAGGATCGGCGTCGAACACGATCCGGTCGGCGCCGGCCAGCGCGACGAAGCGTTTGCCGCGCGCCCGGCCGATCAAGGTCAGCCCCGCTTTGCGGGCGAGTTCGACCCCCCAAGCCGTGAAGCCGGACCGTGAAATCAACACGGGCAGCCGCATCTTGACGGTCTTGATGACCATCTCGGAGGTGAGCCGGCCGGTCGTGTAGAAAATCTTGTCCTCGGGGGGAATGCGGTTGAGGAACATATAGCCGGCGATCTTGTCGACCGCATTGTGCCGGCCAACATCCTCCATATAGACGAGCGGACGATCCTCCTGACACAGCACCGAGCCGTGGATGGCGCCTGTTTTCAGGTAGAGCGACGGCTCGGTGGTGATCTTGCGGGCCAGCGTGTAGAGCCAGGACGTGTGCAGCCGCGCGCCGGACGCGAGCGCCACCTGATCGAACTCCTCCATCAGGTCGCCGAAGATCGTGCCCTGGGCGCAGCCTGAGGTCTGCACGCGCTTCTTCAGTTTGTCCTCGTAGTTCGTTTCCCGGCGCGTGCGCACGACGATCGTTCCAATGTCTTCCTCATAATCGATGGCCGTGATCTCGTCGTCGAGGCGCAGCATGTTCTGATTGAGCAGATAGCCCACGGCCAGCAGGTCCGGATGATCGCCGATCGTCATCATCGTGACGATTTCCCGTGCATTCAAATAAAGTGTCAGCGGTCGCTCGGTGACGACATCCGTCGAGACGGGCGCCCCCGTATGGTCAATCCCGGCAACCGTCGTGAAGAGACGGGTGTCTTCGAGATCGGGTCTCACCTCGAATTCTTTCACGGACAACTCCGTCTCGCCTGGGGCCACAGCGGCCATATGAGCATGCTGTGGGGCGATGTCATCCACGATTGAGCCAGATTTTGCGACCACGACACTTGATGACTTTGCGGCGAGGGTCTGCGATAAGTCCGGCCAATCGTAAATCCCGAGTGC
>JANOKV010000432.1:0-8229 GCA_031419415.1 Hyphomicrobiales bacterium
TGACGCACAACCCACAGCCGCTGCACCTGGACGCCGAATTCGCATCGAAGACAGAATTCGGCAAACCCCTGGTCAACAGCCTGTTCACGCTGGGCCTGATGATCGGCGTTTCGGTCGGCGACACGACGTTGGGCACGACGATCGGCAACCTCGGCATGACGGACGTGAAGTTCCCCCATCCCGTTTTTCACGGTGACACGATCCGCTGTGAAACCGAGGTCGCAGCCAAGCGGGAGAGCAAATCGCGCCCCGGCGCCGGCGTCGTCGATTTCATGCACCGCGCCTACAATCAAAAGGGCGCGCTCGTCGCCGAATGTCGGCGGCAAGCCTTCATGCACAAAAAGCCAGTGGCGTAAAACCGCCCGACGGGTTGTTCGTCCAAGCGTCACTTCTGAGGAACACGCCATGCGCTCCATGCTCTTCGTTCCAGCCGACAGCGAGCGCAAACTCGCCAAATCCCTGTCCTCGCCCGCCGATGCCCTGATCTTCGATCTTGAGGATTCGATTGCTGCCGAACGGCGCACCGTCGCGCGGCCCATGGTCAGCGAATTCATCCGCGCGGCGCGCGCGAGCGGTGCGCGCATTCCCCAATTGTGGGTGCGCATCAATCCGCTGGACGGGCCCGACTGGGAGGCCGATCTGGCGGGCGTCATGGCAGCGGCCCCCGATGGCGTCATTCTGCCCAAACCGGAATCGGGCGCGGACGTGCATCGCCTGTCGATTGCGCTGGGGCACGCGGAGTCCCAGCACGGGCTGAAATCGGGCCAGACCCGCATTCTGCCGATCGTTACCGAAGTGCCGATCTCGGTGCTGCAATTGCACACCTATGTCGGCGCGAGTTCACGCTCCCTGGCGCTGAGCTGGGGGGCCGAAGATCTGGGCGCCGTCATCGGCTCACTCGCCAACCGCGACGAAACAGGCGCGTTCACGTCCCCCTATCGACTGGTGCGCGATCTGTGTCTCATTACGGCGTCGGCCGCAGGCGTCGAGCCGATGGATACGGTCTACGTCAATTTCCGCGATACCGCCGGATTGATCGCCGAAGCGAAAGCCGCCAAGCGCGATGGGTTCACGGGAAAAATGGCGATTCATCCCGACCAGGTGGCTCCGATCAACGAGGTGTTCACGCCGAGCGCAGACGAGATCGCCCACGCGACGCAGGTGGTTGCCGCCTTCAGCCAATCGGGCACCGGTGTCGCCAGCCTCAATGGGATGATGCTCGACAAGCCCCATTTGAAACTCGCAACGCGTGTTCTGTCCCGGGTGAAAGCAGCGAGTGGCTGAGGGAGGCGCCGGCTGCCGTTCAGCGCGTCGACTTTTTCGGTAAAGCGGGGTTCGCGCTGTCGATCAATCGCTCGGCTGCGCGCCGCGCGCTTTCGGCGGCGCCTTCGCACCCCAGCACCTGAGCGTAAGCGATCGCGCCTTCGTGTAGCATCATGATCTGTCGCGCGAGGTCCATGGCATTAGGCAATTTGGCGGCTCGCACGAGTTCCTCGAAGTAGGCGAGGACAAGCCGCTTGTGCAAGCGCACCTGCTGGAATACGGGATCGCTCGCCGTCCCGTACTCGGCAGCGGCTGCAACGAACGGGCACCCTTTGAACTCGCAGTCTCCCAGCCACAGATCGAGCTGGCCGAACGTAGCCAGCAGTCGCTCGCGAGGATCGTTCGACGCGGTCTCGACGAAGTTGCGCAACGCGTCGCGCGACGCTTCATCTATTTTGGTCAGCGCGGCAACGATCAGCTCTTCTTTGGATCCGAAGTGGCGATAAAGCGTTGTCTTCGCGATGCCCGTCTCTTCCATGATTCGATCGACGCCCGTCGCGTGGTAGCCGTGGCGATTGAAGAGCCGCATCGCCAAGTCGATCAGGTCATCGCGTTTTGCAGGCCGTGGCATGGATGTCATCTCGCTACAGTTCAGTACCTATATATGGCAAATATGGCTCCCAGAGAAGGGGCTTTGGCCACGAACTGCCAGCTTCTGGTAGGAAATTGAGCCGCAACTTGATAAGTAAAATATGAATAACGGTCTCGTGATGAGACGTGAATTGCGAAGCGCCGGGAAGAGGTTCATATAAGCGTCATTGAAACGATACAACAACGTATCGATTGGCACGAACGAACCCCTGCAAAACAACGGAGTCGACCATGAAATCCGCACTCGCCGCCCTCGTCGCCCTGGGTCTTTTCGCCGGTCAGGCCGCCGCCATCACCCCGTTCACCACGTTGGCTGACACCGCCCCGCGCTCGGTATTCGACGATATTCGCGACACCGCCCCGCGCTCCCCCTTCGATCAAATCCAGGACACCGCACCGCGCACCATCTTCGACGACATTCGCGATACGTCGCCTCGCTCGGTCGGCGTCTTTGGTGAGCGCGAATTGACGGCGCCTTGATCCCATCCTGCACCGCCACCCACCTTTTCGACAAACCAAGGAGACGACCATGAAGACCGTATTTGCCACCCTGATCGCTTTGGGCCTTTTTGCTGGCGCCGCATCGGCGAGCAGCAATCCGTTTACGAGCATTCAAGACGCAGCCCCCCGGGCTCCGTTCGACCAAATCCAAGACACTGCGCCGCGCTCGCCTTTCGACCAACTGCAAGACACCGCACCGCGCACCATCTTCGACGACATCCGCGATTCGTCGCCCCGCTCGGATGGCGTCTTCGGCGGCCTCGAGACCAATGCGCCCTGACGCGTCGGCTCGACGTTCGATTGGCAAGAGGCTCGAGCAATCGGGTCTCTTTGCATGTCAGGGCCGCGGGATCGGAGTCGTCGACGCACCGTGCGCACTTTCGTCTCGCGCGTGAGGCAGCGCGAGAAGGACCCCGGCCGCCAGCGCCGCCAGCCCAATCGACGTGTACGCGAGAAAATATCCGCCCAAGGTGATCACGGCGACGCTCAGCAGCGACGGCAGCACGAGCACGCCGGCGAACATGAAGGCGGCCCCCAGGCCGGTCGCTTCGGTTCGCGCCGCACCGCCGATCCGCGCGAACTCACCGTAGGCAATGCCGGTGTACCCGCTGGCGGTGGCGCCACCGGCAATCGCCATGAGCAACACGATGCCCGTCGATGTTCCAGGCGCGAAATTCGCGGCGACCAGAGCGGCGGCGCACATGATCACGCTCTGCACCGCCAGCAGCCAGCGCGCCGCCAAGAAGCGATCGACGATCCACCCCCAGATCGGTCGCGAGACGACGCCGGAAACTTGGTAGGCTGCAAGCATCTGTCCAGCCGTTATCAGGTCCAATCCGACAACGGTCGTGAGCTGCGTCGTCATGAAGACGATAAAGCACAGTTGCAGGCCGGAAAAAACGAACACGGCCGCTGACAAGCGACGCAAGGCGCTGCTGTCTTTCAATAGGCGAAAGGGCGCAATACGCGTCGCTGTCGGCACGGATTGCGCCGTGCGCCGGTCCCATCGCGTGCGCACCAACTCCAAGAGCAGCAAGAGCGCAATCACGGGCATAATCTCGATCAACAAGCTCGCCTGCCAGCCCAGCAGAAGCGTCAGCGGGGGCATCACCAGTCCAGCCAACACGCCACCCAAGGGCACGCCGATCTGGCGCAACGACAGCACCACGTTCATGACACGCGGCGGCGTCAACGGAACCAGCATATGCGTGCTCGCCGGCGCCGTGGCGCCGTAAGCCAGGCCCATCAATGCCGCGCCCAGTGCGATGGCAGCCCAACTTCCGGCCGCCGCCACCGCGAGCATCGCGCACGTCGCCAGCAGGACGCCTTGGTTGACCCGCACGGCGCCGTAGGCATGGATAACTCGCGGCGACAGCAACGCCGATAAAATGCCGACGCCGTAGACGATCGAGATGAAAAATCCCACCCAAGCTGGAGGAATTGCGAGGTCGCGCGCCACTTCCGGCGCAACGGCTGGAATGGAATAGGCCGCCGCTGTCGCCAGGGTCTGCACCGCGAGATTTGCCAAGAGGGCTGCGAGCGGCAATCTCTGTGTGGACGGTTCGCTCTCCGGGTCACTGATCGTCACTGGCGCGGCTCAGTAGGCGGCCTTCAGAACCGCATTGATATGGTCGATGGCTTCATTGGCCTTGGGCAACAGCTTGCCATTGGAGAGGAAGCCGTGAATCTGGCCGGGATAGGTCTTGGTCGTGACGGCAACACCTTCGCTTTTCAGACGCGCCGCATAAACGTCTCCCTCGGCGCATAGCGGATCGTGCCCGGCGAGCAGCACGAGCGTCGGCGGCAGGCCCTTTAGGCTCTTGGCGAGCAGCGGCGACGCGCGCCAGTCCTTTCGCTCGGATGCCTTGGGCACATAGAGTTCGATAAACCAGCGCATGGTGTCGTCGGTGAGGATCAAGTCCTTCGTGAAGCGGCCGTAGTAGTCGCCGCTCATCGACAGATCGACCGCCGGATAGACGAGGATCTGTGCTTTGAGCGCGATCTTGCCCGCATCGCGCAGCCCGATGGCGACGGCGGCCGCGAGGTTGCCACCGGCGCTATCGCCGCCGACCGACAGGCGTGTGGGATCGATGCACAGCATGCCGGCGTTGGCGACGGCCCATTCGACAGCCGCCAGCGAGTCGTCGTAGGCAGCGGGAAAAACGTGCTCCGGGGCCATGCGATAATCGACCGAGACCACGGCGCACTGCGCCCCGTTGGCGATCTTGCGGCAGACCCAATCGTGACTGTCGAGGTCACCCAGAACCCAACCGCCACCGTGATAGTAGACATGGCAGGGCAGCGGCCCCATCTCTGCCGTGCCAGCGCCGCGATAGAAGCGCACGGCCACGTCGCCGTGCGGGCCCTTCGCTGCATAGTCCTTCACGCGATCGACTTGCGGCAGATCGGGTTGCGTCACCAGACGGCCGCGCCGGAAGACTTCTTTTGCCTCCATGGGGGGCAGGGAATTGATCGGCGGCCTGCCGCTCTTCTTGATCAGGTCCAGGAAGGCTTGGCTATCGGCGTCGAGTGCTGGCATGAGATCACCTGCAGGCTGTGTGGGAACGAAAGAGCGCCGATGCGCTCACGATAAAAATTTCTCGATTGCTGCCGCCGTCGCGTCCGGCTGATCCAACTCGGCCAGATGGCCCGCACCTGCGATGGTGCGAATTTCGGTCGGCCCCTTCATCGCCTTGGCGATGCGCTCGGCGTAGGCGCGCGGCATGACTCGATCCGCCTCGCCCCACAGCAGGAGCGTCGGCGCGCTGATCAGAGGCAAGCGCCTGTCGAGTTTGGTATTGCCGAGCGGCCAGTAGATGCGGGCCGCCGCTTCCGACGCGCGCACCTGCTCGATCGGCCATTCGACGGAGTTGGCGCCGGGGGGCATCACCTTGAAATCGGTCCACGTCTTAGGGTCGGCGCACATCAGGCCCGCCACGTCGTCGGGGCGCTGCGCCCAGACATCGGCGGGCGGGTTTGCATCGTCATAGAGACCAAACGGCGCGACCATTGCGATGCGCCGCACACTCGTCGGCCACAGCGCCGCCATTTCGGCGACGAACGATCCACCGACCGAGCTGCCGGCGAGATCGGCCCCATCGAGCCCGCTGCGTTCGATGATCTGGCGAACGGCGATAATCCAATCGAGATGCGTGTCGAGCAGCGTATGGCCCGTTGCGCCCGGAAATCCCGGCAGTGAGGGCGCGATCACCGTTCGCGTCTCGGCAAGCTTGTCGAGAAACGGAATCCAGCGCGGCAGGCCGCCCAGACCCGCGATCCAGCCGAGCTTGGGGCCATTGCCCTTGGTCCACACGCGACAGGCGTGGCCATTGATATCGATGGTGGTGGTTTTCGGTTCGGACAACGGACGACCCCTATTTAAGCTCGTGAAATCTTGCCATATCGGCGCTGCGTGACCATCCGTTTCCTTTCGGAAAGTGGCAGGCCCTGCGCGCTGCGCGTCACCTCACTCCGCCGCCTGCACACGCGGGGTGAACCCTGGCACGGCCGCGCGCGCCGCGTTGGCCATCGGCTTGGGCCACCATTTGTGCTCCCACTCGGCAAAGAGCGGCTGCAACTTCGGCATCACCTTCTCCGAGAACAGCTTCGTATTGTACTTGGTCAGCTCCTTCGACATGTTGCCGTACTGCAGCAGCATCATCAAGTTGCCGACGTTCATGTTGATCGCGACTTCGCGCAGCTGCTCGACGACATCGTCGGGCGTGCCGATGATGACGTAGCCGTCGTCGACGATCTCCTTCATCTCAGTGGGCCGCGCACGCGGCGTCACACCACGCGCCACCACCTGGGCCCCGCTTTTTTCCGCTGCCTTGCCGACTTGGCTCTGATGGCCGGCGCGCTGTGTCGCTTCGGTGGTGTAGCCCGGGGGTCTGCGAACCTGGGATCGATGTGCAGGCAGCGACCGTAGAAATATTCGGCCGCTTCCGCATAGCGCTCCATCGCTTCGGAGCGACTTTCGGCGACGCCGACGAACTGGAGGAAGCCGGCGCGGTAGGGATTGCGGTCCTTGCCGAGCTTGTCCATCTCGTCCCAAAAGCCCTTCATGACGCCGAGCCCGGTCTTGTAGCCGTAGTAGGAGAGGTAGCAGTAGACGTAGTCCATCTGGGCGCACCACTGCCACGTCTCGACCGACCCGCCGCCGGGAATCCACACGGGCGGATGCGGCGCATTCTGCACGGGGCGCGGCCAGATATTCACGTAGCGCTGCTGATTGAAGCGGCCGTTGAAGGCAAACGTCTCTTTCTCGGTCCATGCCTTGATCACGAGATCATGCGCCTCGAGATAGCGCTCGCGCAACTGCGAGGGATTGGAGCCGTAAGCAAAGCAGGTGTCCATCGGCGAGCCGACGGGGAAGCCGGCGATCAGGCGGCCCCCGGATATGCAGTCGATCATCGCGAACTCTTCGGCGACCCGCGTCGGCGGATTGTAGAGCGCCAGAGAATTCCCCATCACGCAGATCGCGGTGTCGGTCGTGCGTCGCGACAGCGCCGAGGCGATCAGGTTGGGCGAGGGCATCAGCCCGTAGCCGTTGTTGTGATGCTCGTTGCAACAGATCGCATCGAACCCGCAAGCGGCGGCGAACTCCATCTCGTCCATGAAGTCGTTATACATGTGGTGCGCCCGCTGCGGATCGAACAGCGACGAATGGATGTCCACCCACACCGAGGGATGCTTCTGCTTGAAGTCGTCCGGCAGCTCCGTATAGGGCATCAGGTGGAACCACATGAGCTTCATGGGGCAGGTCTCCTGTGAGCGAGCGAGCAGCAGCAGCAACCGGCACTGCGACCGGCTCCGTTCCGATCCCCACTTTGGGTTAAGTCCGGACAAAGTTCAAGGCATGGGTGCGTGCACAGTGACCGGTGAGTGTGATAGGATTTCAGGCCCTGGGAATTCGGGAGTCTCCGGCTCATGTCTCGAGCACAGCAGCGCCCCGCGACGTATGCCGACATCGAGGCGTTGCCGCCCCATGTCGTCGGTGAAATCGCGTTCGGCACCCTGCACACGCATCCCCGCCCGACGCCCCGGCATGCCGTGGCGGCCAATGCCGTCGGATCGACGCTGACTGGGCGGTTCCAGTTCGGCGTCGGTGGGCCTGCCGGCTGGCTATTCATGGTCGAGCCCGAACTCCACCTCGGCCCGCACATCTTGGTGCCCGACATCGCCGGTTGGCGGCGCGAGCGGCTGCCCAAGCTGCCCGATACCGCCTTCATCGAGACGCCGCCCGATTGGGTGTGCGAAGTGCTGTCGCCTGCGACTGAACGTTTCGACCGGACGGACAAGCTCGATATTTACGCCACATTCGGTGTCGGGCACTGTTGGTTGGTGGACCCGATCGTGCGGACGCTGGAAGTCTTCGCGCGACAGGGCGACAAGTGGCTCCTGTCCGCCACATTCAAAGACACCGACCCCGTCACCGCGCCACCCTTCGAGGCGCACACGTTCCAACTCGATCTGTTGTGGGCGCACTAGAGTGCGATTTGCTTGATGTGAATCATAAGTGGAAGGCGGGTTGGGGCAAGGCCACTGGCCGTGTCCCAACAGTTCTGAGTCAGCTGTAGATGTTGGATCGCGCGGCGCCTGACCCGACTTACGCCGCTCCAAGTCGGGCTCCCTCCGTCATTTTCATGCCGATACAACTGATCAATCATTTCTCTGCATCCAAAAAGAGGGGTGCGCGGAGCGGCGAGACCTCACTTTTTGCATTTGAATTGGATGCGGCCTCGCCGCTCCACGCGCGCATGACGGGGGTGGGCCCCCTTTATCGACGGCCGGCTCCGCGAATGCCGCGTGCAT
>JANOKV010000433.1:0-1960 GCA_031419415.1 Hyphomicrobiales bacterium
CCGTGGCCGCCGCCTGGATGAAACGAAACCTGGCTCTGGCCTCGGCCATTCGATTGTTGCCGATTTAGCGCAGTCCTACCGTGGCCAATTCAAACTCGAAAAGTCCAACCTCGGAGGCTTGAGCGCCAAGCTCGACCTGCCGTCGCCGTGAGGGTGCAAGCAGTCGTGGAGAATGTCGGAATTTCGCCGGAATCGAATCGACACTGTCCCCTCTCAGTCTAAATACGCGGCATGGCGCAGTGCGTGCGAGTCGGCCGAACATGACGTCGAGGTTTCGCAAGCCTGGTTTGGCGTAGGGCGGCGCCGCATCGCAGCGCCAGGGACATCGACGCGCTCGGTGCACGCGTGGGACAATTCAGGGGATCCGTTCGGATGTTGAAATCGCTCGGTGCGACAGTGGTCGCTGTTTCACTCCTCGTTTCAGGCTGCGCTGCCGACGGGAGCGGCGGCAAAGCCGATTCCGGCCTAGTGGTCGGCGCTATTGCCGGTGGGCTGATCGGGAATGCCGCTGGCCGGGGTCACGGCCGAGGCGCTGCGACCATCATCGGCGCCGTGGTCGGCGGCATCGTGGGCAGCGAGATCGGGCGATCGATGGACCGCCAGGACCGCATTCTCGCCCAACGGGCGGAACTCGACGCGTTCGAGCGAGGGCGTTCCGGCGAACCGGTCGTCTGGCGCAATCCCGACAACGGCCGCTACGGTGAAATCGTGCCGATGGAGGCCTATCGTCGCGGAACATACGATTGTCGCGACTACACCCACAGGATCTTCATCGACGGTCGTCCGCAAGTCATGCGCGGCACCGCCTGCCGCAATCCGGACGGTACCTGGGGCAACGTGAGTTGACGGGGCCCTGCACTCTCAGCAGGTGTCTGGCCTTTGGCCTGACACCGTAGGAACGTCGCTTCGTCTTTACCGTCAACTCCGCGAGCCCGGTGTCAGGCCGAAGGCCAGACACCGGGCGTTGCGCGTTTTGCAGGCGAAGCCTCGATCAGCGACCCTTCCAGTTCGGCTTGCGCTTTTCGGCAAAAGCTTTCGGCCCCTCGATCGTGTCCTCACTCTGCGTCATGGCGACGAACGCGGGGTAAGACATGTTGCGCATCGCGATTTCCGTCGAGGGCACATCGACCGAGCGCATCACCACCTGCTTCGTCGCGCGGATCGACATCGGCGAGCACTCGAGGATCTGGCCAGCCCAGCGCCGCGCCTCCTTCATCAGGTCGGCATGCGGTACCACCGCCGTCACGAACCCCAATTCGATTCCTTCATTCGCCGGCACATGGCGCGCCGTCAGCATCATCCCCATCGCTTTTTTCAGAGGAATTTGCCGGGACAATCGCTGCATCCCACCCGCGCCCGCCGCCAATCCGACGCGCGGTTCGGGCAGTGCGAATTTCGCTTGCTCGGAGGCAATGAGAATGTCGCAGGCGAGCGCCGTCTCGAAGCCACCGCCCATCGCCACTCCGTTGACGGCCGCGATCAGCGGCTTGTCGAGATCGAACCGACTGCAGATTCCCGCAAAACCCTTCGCGTTGGCCGGCGGACGCTTGCCCGTTTTGGCCCGGTATTCCGCGTGATACTTGAGGTCGTTGCCGGCTGAAAACGCCCGATCGCCCGCACCGGTGATAATCGCCACCCAAAGTTCGGGATTGTCCTGGAACTCGTCGAAAACCGTCGTCAGCTCTTCATGCGCCAAATGATGCAACGCGTTCATCACTTCTGGCCGATTAATCGTCACAATCATCAATCGACCATCGATCTCGACGCTGGAATACTTGCCGGACTTGATCTCACCCATGGCGCTTCTCCGTTTGCCTCACCGTCTCGGCGGAGACGATAGAACACGGATCGGTTCAGCGGGAGTCCCGGTGTGTATCCGACTTGCACGGATCGATATTGGTATTCCGAGGGTGTTCCACTAACGTTTCTGAACCGATTCGAATTGAACCGAGGGCGAAGC
>JANOKV010000434.1:0-4283 GCA_031419415.1 Hyphomicrobiales bacterium
GGGTCACACCACGACTGAGCCCTAGGCAGACCGCGACGCATCGGCGGATTGAGCGCGGCGTCTGGTTGCGCTAACGGTCCGCCATGAGCATGAAACCGAATCTCCCCGGCGCCGGGCCGATCGAATCCGTCCCCTTGCAGAGGGCGCTCGAGGAGCGCTATCGCGCGTATGCCTTGAAAACGATCAGGGATCGGGCGCTTCCCGACGTGCGCGACGGCCTCAAGCCCGTGCATCGGCGCATCATTTACGCCATGCGCCAACTCGGCCTGACGCCCGACAGCGCCTTTCGCAAGTGCGCCAAGATCGTCGGCGACACGATGGGCGACTATCACCCCCATGGCAATCAGGCGATCTACGACGCGCTGGCGCGTTTGGCCCAAGATTTCGCAGTCCGCTATCCGCTGATCGACGGCCAAGGCAATTTCGGCAACATCGATGGCGATAACCCCGCCGCCGAGCGCTACACGGAAGCCCGGCTGACAGATATCGCCGAAGCCCTGCTCGAGGGCATCGACGAGAATGCTGTCGACTTCCGCCGCAACTACGACGAATCGCGCGACGAGCCGACCGTGCTGCCGGCCGCCTTCCCTAACCTGATCTGCAACGGGGCCACGGGCATCGCCGTCGGCATGGCGACGAACATTCCGCCGCACAATCTGGACGAGGTGTGCGGGGCGCTGTTGCACTTGGTGAAGCATCCCAACGCCACTGTGGAAAAGCTCGTCGATTTCATCCCCGGCCCCGATTTCCCAACCGGCGGCATCCTGGTCGAGCCCGCTGAGTCGATCCTCGAATCCTATCGGACGGGTCGCGGCGGCTTTCGCCTGCGCGCACGTTGGGACAAAGAAGACACCGGCCGTGGCGGCTATCAGATCATCGTCACGGAAATCCCCTATCAGGTGCAGAAGACGCGACTCGTCGAGAAGATCGCCGAGCTGATCCAGGACAAGAAACTGCCACTGCTCGCCGACATGCGCGACGAATCCTCGGAAAAAGTGCGCATCGTGCTCGAGCCGCGCAGCCGCACGGTCGATCCGCTGGTGCTGATGGAGAGCTTGTTCAAGCTCACCGAACTCGAAGTGCGCATCAGTCTCAATTTGAACGTGCTGACAGCGGGGCAAATTCCCGCAGTTCTGCCGCTGCGTGACGTGCTCAAGCACTGGCTCGAGCATCGCCAGGAAGTTCTGATCCGGCGCACAGAGCATCGGCTCGCCAAGATCGAACATCGCCTCGAAGTGCTCGACGGCTATCTGATCGCGTTTCTCAACCTCGACGAAGTGATCCGCATCGTGCGTTTCGAGGAGGAGCCCAAGGCCAAATTGATGGCGGCCTTCCGATTGTCGGACGTGCAGGCCGAAGCGATCCTGAACTTGCGCTTGCGGGCGCTGTCGCGCCTCGAGGAGCAACAAATCCGCGCCGAGCATGCCAAACTGACGGGCGAGCAGCGCAAGCTGCGGCAGTTGCTCAAATCCGACGACGAACAGTGGGACCTCATCGCGGGCCAGATCCGCGACGTGCGCGAGGCCTGGTCGAAAAAGACGGACTTGGGCCGCCGCCGCACCGATTTCGCCGACGCGCCTACCATCGAAATCGATCTCGAGCAGGCGATGATCGACAAGGAGCCGGTGACGGTGATCCTGTCGGAGAAGGGCTGGATTCGCGCGCTGAAAGGCCACCCGGAAGATTTGTCGAAGCTGGACTTCAAGCAAGGCGATAGTCTCAAGCGGGCGGTGCGCGCTTCGACGACAGACAAGATCCTGCTGTTTGCGACCAACGGCAAATTCTTCACGCTGGAAGCCAATCAGTTGCCGGGCGGACGCGGCCAAGGCGAGCCCGTGCGCCTGATGTTCGAGCTCGAGGAGTCGGCCGACATCGTCAACGTGTTCGTGCACGAGCCGGGGCGCAAACTCCTACTCGGCGCCACGTCAGGGCACGGCTTCGTGGTGCCCGAGGACGAAGTGGTCGCCTCGACGCGCAAGGGCAAGCAGGTGCTCAACGTCGAGACGCCGGTCGAAGCCCGCGTGTGCGTCCCCGTCGACGGCGATCATGTCGCGACGCTGGGCGACAATCGCAAAATGCTGGTGTTCCGTCTCGACGAGGTCAACGAAATGACCCGCGGCAAAGGCGTTTTCCTGCAGCGCTTCAAGGACGGTGGGCTCGCCGACGCCCGCGTTTTCGCAAAAGCCGATGGCCTGACGTGGAGCGATCCCGCTGGCCGCACCTTCACGCTGTCCTGGGCCGATCTGCGCGAGTGGATCGGTGAACGCGCGCAAGCCGGCCGCATGGCGCCCAAAGGCTTTCCCAGATCGAACCGGTTCGGCCGCTCGTTCGAGTAAGGTGGCGAGTGAGGTGGCGATTGACAGTCTCGGCGCGGCCCTGAACAGTGCCGCTTGCGAGGGTCGTGAAATTCGGGAGATGTTCTATGGCGAAGCACGTAGCCGTTATTGCGGGGGCGACGGGTGCGGCTTCCAAACGAATCGTGCAGCAATTGCTCGCCGATCCCGATTGGCGCGTCGTCGGCTTGTCGCGCAATCCGCGCCCGTCCGAGAACGCTCGGCTCATCACCGACCGTTGCGATCTGACGGACGCCGCCAGCACGAATGCAGCACTTGCGCGGCATCCCGAGGCGACGCATCTTTTCTATACGGCGCGCATGAGCTTCACAGATGCGACAGCAGGCGTCGAGGACGTGGCGGGTAACGCTGCGATGGTCGACAACCTGGTGGCGGGCGCGGAAGCCTCGGCGAAAAACCTCCAGCACGTGCATCTCGTCGAGGGCACGAAGTGGTACGGCATGCACCTGGGGCCCATGCGCACGCCAGCGCGCGAGGACGATCCGCGCCATATGCCCCCCAATTTTTACTATGCGCAGGAAGACATTTTGCGCGACCGCCA
Organism: Hyphomicrobiales bacterium; assembly: GCA_031419415.1. Lineage (GTDB taxonomy): Bacteria > Pseudomonadota > Alphaproteobacteria > Rhizobiales > Hyphomicrobiaceae. The sequence goes on from JANOKV010000434.1 coordinate 2,896, forward strand.
AAAGGGCAAGACCTGGACGTGGTCGGCATCGCGGCCCGGCTTCCTCTATGACTTCGCGCCCGAGCGCGCGCGCAATCTCATCTCGGTGATCGGCATGTGGGCGGCCATGTGCCGAGAGATGGGCACGCCGCTCGATTTTCCCGGCAAGCCCAAATGCTACACCGGCTTGTTCGAGGCGACCGATGCCTCGCAATTGGCCAGCGCCGCCTGCTGGATGGCCACCGCCGAGACCGCCCGCAATCAAGCCTTCAACGTCATGGACGGCGCGCTCTTCCGCTGGGAAAGCCTGTGGCCTCGCATCGCGAAGTTCTACGGCCTCGAGTGTGGCATCGCGCGGAATTTCAAACTCGCCACGTGGATGGCCGACAAAGGCCCCGTGTGGGATGCCATCGTGAAAAAGCACGGCCTCATCGCCACGCCGATGGATAGCGTCACCACCTGGGCGTTCGGTGATTTCGTCTGGGGGCTCGAGCACGATGTGATCTCGAGCGTCGTCAAACTGCGCCAAGCCGGGTTCCACGACACCATCGACACCGAGACCCAAATCCTGTCGCACCTCGCGCGGTATCGGGAGGCGCGCGTTCTGCCCTGACGCGGAGGACAGCCGCATGGACGCCAAGAAACTCGAAGCCCTGCGCGCGAAATATCGAGGCGCCAAGGGAGGCGAGATCCACGACCCCGCGTTCGCCGAGGTGGCGAAGCAGTCGTTCCTCTCACCCGACCGCCGCCGGTGGCCGTTCGCGGGCGTGGCGACGCTCCTCGGTGCGCCGTTTCAACCAGACGCCATCGCCGGTGACTTTGCCGGCCTCGACGTCGCGCTGATCGGCGTGCCGATGGATCTGGGTGTGACCAATCGGGCAGGCGCTCGGCTGGGCCCTCGAGCGGTGCGCGCCGTGGAACGCATCGGGCCTTATGATCATGTGCTGCGGCTGGCGCCTCTGGGGACGCTCCGCGTTGCCGACGTCGGTGATGTGGCGATGGAGAGCCGGTTCGATCTCGCCCAATGCCATGCCGATATCGAGGCGTTCTACGATCGCGTGCGCGCAGCGGGCGTCATTCCGCTGAGCGTCGGCGGCGATCATTCGATCACGCAGCCCATACTGAAAGCGCTGGGGCGTGAGCGGCCCGTCGGGCTCGTTCACATCGATGCCCATTGCGACACGTCGGGCGAATACGAGGGCTCGAAATTCCACCACGGTGGCCCCTTCCGCCAAGCCGTGCTCGATGGCGTGCTCGATCCCGAGCGAACCATTCAAATCGGCATTCGCGGCGGCGCAGACTACCTGTGGGAGTTCTCCGCCGACTCCGGCATGACGGTGCTGCACGCCGAAGAGGTCACCGCCTTGGGACTAGACGCCGTCATCGCCAAAGCGCGCGCCGTCGTCGGA
>JANOKV010000435.1:0-13575 GCA_031419415.1 Hyphomicrobiales bacterium
ACCACCGCCGGAGATCGCCCTCGCGGCCCAAGTCCTCATTCTGCGCGAGGCGGGGGAGGTGGATGCCGCGGATGCGGCGCTGGTCGACATTGGTCGCGCCTGGCCGGAGGAGACGATCGCCGATGTCAGAGGTTTGCTCGACGGCGCGGCGCGGCTTCAGGCGCAAGCGGGCGGAAGGGCCTGACGGGCAAGTCCGGTTCCGCGGTCACCCGACGCGACAGATCGACGTGTCGGCTGTCTGAGGAGTCATGCGCAAATGCCACCTCGTTAGCAGATTGCCGGATTGATGTTCTTGTTATGTCCGAGATGCCGGATATCTGTGTCCCAATAATGCACTGAGGCCGATAGACTGCCGTGCTTCCCATGTGCTTCCCAGGCGTCGTAACACAGATGGTACTCGGAAGAAACGTCGGTCTAGCTAATTGATTTTATTTGTAACTCTGGTGCCGCCGATAGGAATTGAACCTACGACCCCACCCTTACCAAGGGTGTGCTCTACCCCTGAGCTACGGCGGCTGACCGTTGCGTGTCCGTCTGATTGGCCTCGGCCGACGATCGAAGGTCGAGCGCTGGTGTGATGAGGCTGTAGACGGCATTGGGGAACGCCTCACCCTTACGCGTCTCGGTCGCGGGATGCAACTTTTTCTCGGCAAGCGTGTCCGCCGCCCGAAAGACGGCGGCCCCACGCACGACGACGCCTTTTCCTCCAGGATTGCCGCGAGGGGCCTGTCGTGAAAATTGGTTGTCAGGCGAACTCCAAGATGACGGCGTCGACGGCGAGGCTTTCGCCGGGCTTGGCGTTGATTTTCTTGACCACCCCGTCGCGCTCGGCGCGCAGGATGTTTTCCATTTTCATCGCTTCGACGACAGCGAGCGGATCGCCTGCCTTGATGTCCTGACCGGCGGTGACGTGCACGGCTTTAATGAGGCCCGGCATCGGGCAGAGCAGGAACTTGGACGTGTCTGCGGCGGTTTTTTCCGGCATCAGAGCGACGAGGGCCGCCTCTCGTGTGGTGTACACATGGATCGGGACCGTGATGCCCCGATGCGAGAGTTCCATGCCGTTGAGCAACGGCCGCACCTGCGCCGCGACGAACGCGCCACCGACCGTCCCCGTCCAAACCGGGGTGCCGGGCCACCAGTTCGATTGCAACGTGAGAGAATGGGTCGCCCCGCCATCGGCCCCGATGAAGCTGACCGAAAACTCGCCCGCGTCGTCACTGGCGATGTCGAGGTGTCGTTCGTTGGCGCCCATCCGCACGATGCGCCGCCTGGCGAAGCGAACGCCCTTGCCACCCATCTGCTGTGTGATGCTGCGTCGTCGCTCGTTTCCGAGGTGATCCATCGCCGCAGCAATCGCCGCCAGAGTATCGATTTCAGATGGCTCGGGCGTGCGCGGAACGAAACCGGATGGATACTCCTCGGCGATGAAGCCGGTGGATAGGTTCCCCGACTGCCAGCGCGGATTTTGCATGAGCGCCGTCAGGAACGGAATGTTGTGGCGAATGCCGTCGATGTGGAACGAATCGAGCGCCACAGCCTGGGCCTCGATGGCGGCCGCCCGGGTGGGTGCGTGGGTGACGAGCTTGGCGATCATCGGGTCGTAGAACATCGAAATTTCACCGCCTTCGGTGACGCCCGTGTCGTTGCGGACGGTGACCCCATCGGGAAGGACGCCTTCAGCCGGTGGGCGGTAGCGCACCAAGCGGCCAATCGAGGGCAGGAAATTGCGATAGGGGTCTTCGGCGTAAATGCGAGATTCGACCGCCCAGCCATTGAGCTTGACGTCAGCCTGCTTCAGCGGAAGTTTTTCACCGGCAGCCACGCGAATCATTTGCTCGACGAGATCGAGGCCGGTGATCATTTCGGTCACCGGATGCTCGACCTGAAGGCGCGTGTTCATCTCGAGAAAGTAGAACGAGCGATCCTGGCCAGCGACGAATTCGACCGTTCCAGCGCTATCGTATCCGACGGCTTTGGCCAACGCGACGGCCTGCTCGCCCATCTTGCGGCGCGTGGCTTCGTCGAGCAGCGGTGAGGGGGCTTCCTCGACGACTTTCTGGTTGCGACGCTGGATCGAACACTCGCGTTCGCCCAGGTAAATGACGTTGCCGTGCTTGTCGCCCAGCACCTGAATTTCGATGTGGCGCGGGTTGACGATGAACTTTTCGATGAACACACGGTCGTCGCCGAACGAGGCTTTTGCCTCGGAGCGCGCCGACGCGAAGCCTTCGGCACACTCGGCAGCAGAATGCGCGATGCGCATGCCTTTGCCGCCGCCGCCGGCCGACGCCTTGATCATCACCGGATAACCGACCTGGCCGGCGATCTTGACCGCTTCGTCGGCAGTCTCGATGACGCCGAGATGGCCAGGGACGGTCGATACCTTGGCTTTTGCGGCGGCTTTTTTCGACTCGATCTTGTCACCCATGGCGGCAATCGCATGAGGATTCGGCCCGATGAATACGATGCCTGCCGCCGCGAGTGCGACCGGGAACGCCTCGCGCTCGGAGAGAAAACCATAGCCCGGATGGACAGCTTCGGCGCCGGTGCGTTGGCACGCGTCGACGATACGGTCGATGACGAGATAGGATTGGGCCGCAGCAGCCGGACCGATGTGGACGGCCTCATCCGCCATCTCGACGTGGAGAGCGTCGCGGTCGGCGTCGGAGTAGACGGCCACGGTGGCGATACCCATGCGCCGCGCCGTCTTGATGACCCGGCAGGCGATCTCGCCTCGGTTGGCGATCAGGATTTTCTTGAACATGCGCCTCGACTTCTCCAGCCCGTGCCCGCGCCGCTCGGCCAGAATGAACCGATCACGACGGAACTGGTCTTAGCGGAGAGAGCCGGCCTGCTGCAACTGCACCGTAAACCGGTGGGAGACCGAACTGGCGCGATCGCGCCTTGCTTGCCGACTTAGCCGACCGGCATCCCACCATTCGACTGATGTACATCGGGGCGCTGCACGCCCGCTGTCGGATCGTCCATGCGGCGGGATTTGCCTTCGAAGAAAGCGCCTTGTTCGATCGCGAGTTGGGAGTGGTAGATGTCGCCCTCGACCTTGCTCGAGGATTGCAGAACCACGCGTTTTCCCCGGATCGTGCCCATGACAGTGCCGCGAACGATGACTTCGTCGGCGACGAGGCTACCGGTAATAACCGCCGATTCTCCAATGACGATGGTGGCCGCGTGGACGTCACCCTGGATTTCGCCGTCGATGCCAACCTCGCCGTGGCACAGGAGGTTGCCGACGATGGTCAGATCGGCGGCGATGAGGGATTTTTCCGATTTGGCGCCGGAACGGGCCAGCGGCTGAAAAGCTTGGGTCATGGTACCGCTCGACGGGATGGGTGTGGCACTACCTGGAGAGTCGAACGCGGATGCGTCCCGATCTGGCTTCTTCGTGAACATAGCGAACGCAACTCCTTCGACGCGAACGATACTTCGTCCCACTTTTAACACAGCGTTGTCGAGTGATCATGGCGGCACCGCCACATTCGGTCAGCCCGCAGAGTGGCCCCGTAGGGGGGCCCCTATGTCAACGCGTGCGTCCAACCGCCACCAAGGGCTTGAAAAATCCGGGCGTCAGGCCGGCTTCGGCGCGCGCGCGATCGTTAAAGGGGGGTTTTAGACCACCGCGAAAATTTCTCCGCACGAGATCATGGAACGTCGGTTCGGGGGCGAGGCCAGCCTGCTCGGCGAGCCAGCGGAACCATTTGGCGCCGTAGGCCACATGTTTCTTTTCGTCGCGATAAATGACGCTCAGCACGGCCGCCGAAGCCTCGTCACCGGCCGCCTCGAGGCTGGCAATGAGGGAAGGGCTGACGTCGAGGCCCCGCGCTTCGAGCACGAGCGGAACGATGGCGATTCGCGCGATCAGGCTGTCGGCGGTTGCTTGCGCGGCCTGCCAGAGGCCATCGTGGGCGGGCAGATCGCCATAAGCGGCGCCCAGTTCGCCGAGGCGGCCAGAGACCAGAGCAAAATGGCTCGCTTCCTCGACGCCGACCTCGACCCAATCGTCGAAGAATACGCGCGGCATCGCGACGTGGGCAAAACGGCCGACGAGATCCCAAGTCATGTCGACAGCGTTCAATTCAATGTGGGCCATCGAATGCAGCAGGGCAATGCGACCGCGCAAGCCCTGCGTCGAACGTCGTGGCATGGCGCGGGGGGAGAGAAGGTCTGGCTTCTCCGGTCGACCGGGCCGGTTGGGCATGGGCTCGGCGGTGGACATCGCACCGATCGACAAGCGACGTTCACGCCATGCCGCTGCGGTAACTTGGGCGAGCCGCACCTTTTCCGTCGGATCGGCCGCCAAAACGATGGCTCGGGCGGCAGCGCGCAAACTGGTCGGCTGGCCAGGGTACGGGCTCGACGTGTCACGCATGTGGACAACGCGCGCCTGTCATCGGCGCAACGTCCGGGCCGCCGCCAGAACTGCGGCCGCATGGCCCGGCACTTTGACCTTGCGCCAGGCTTTGGCCACGTTGCCTTTCGCGTCGATCAGAAACGTCGCCCGTTCGACTCCCATGTATTTGCGGCCATACATGGATTTTTCAACCCAGACGCCGTAGGCCGAAACCACGGTTTTTGCGACGTCAGCGCCAAGTCGCACATGCAAATCCAGGTCGTGCTTCGTGCGGAATTTGGCATGGCTCGCCACACTATCGGGTGAAATGCCGATGACGGGGACGCCCAGGTCGGCGAACTCTGCGGCAAGGGCGGAGAAATCCTTGGCCTCGGCAGTGCAGCCGGACGTGTCGTCTTTCGGGTAAAAATAGACGACGACCGGGGCGCCGAGAAGCTTGGAAGAGCCCAGGTTTCCGCCGTCGTCGCTCGGCAGATCGAAATCCGGTGCGCGGCTTCCTTCGTCGATCATTATGCGCCTTCCTTTCGTCGCTTTTCTGCCCTCACTGGGGTGCGACATACCCTATAGCAGGTGGGGGAGCCACACGTCTCGCGGGCGGCGTTGATCGGGGATCGTGGGGCACGATTCGCGAGGATCATGCCAGCGGCCTGTTGCAGTGTCTTTGGTTTGTGAAGGACGGTGGGTCTTCGACTGCTGGTCGGGCGCAGCGACCCCCGTGTTTCGAGGGAAGATCGAGGCCGACGGACCGTTTGTCCAAGCGGTCTTGGCGGCGCAGGGTGGGGCAGTGTCGAGATCGGACGATAATCGCGATTCGGGTCGCAACGGATCGCCGATGCAAAGGCGCTCCGGTCCGCCGCCATTGCCGCGTCCGCTCGATCCGGCCCTGCCATTGAACCAGCCCCCGTCGCGAGGCGCCTCCCGCGCGCTGCGATCGAACGCACCTGTGCGCCGTTTCTCCCGGGCCTGGAACGCGTGCCTCAGATCGCTCGAATTCTGCGGCAAGGTGGCGTTGCTCATCGTGCCACTGCTGGCGCTCGGTCTGGGTCTCGTTTATGCCCGCCTCCTGTTTGGACCGATCCCTGTAGCTTTCCTGGCTGAGCCGATCGAGCGGGCGTTGAACGCCGAGTTGGGGGACTACTCTGTCGGTATCGGTGGCGCCGTCCTGCACCGATCGGAGCGCGGCGGCATCGAGCTGCGCATGCGCCATTTGCGCATCTTCGATGCTCAGGGCGGTAACATCGCGCAAGCCTCCTGGGCCGCCGTCGAAATCGACTTGTCGTCGCTTCTGTCGCTGCGTGTTGCGCCGGCGCGAGTCGACCTCATTGAACCGCGCATCTTGGTGGCGGTCGATGCGCAGGGGCGGTTCTCGATGCGCGTCGAAGATCAAGACGCCGATGCTGCACCCTCCGGCGAACCGAGACAACCTGGCGCGACGACACCGAATGCGCGCCCGTCGGGTCTCTCGTCGCCTCGGCCTGATCGTGCACCGTCGAGCGGTGCGGCCACCGGGGAACCCTTGACGAATGGGTTCGATCTGGGGCGGGCGATCGCCGACGCCATGGATCAGATGCGTCGGTCGGGCGATCGCGGCGCTACGCTCGAAGCCATGGGCCTGCGCAACGCGATCGTCGTGCTGAATTCCGAGGGCCGGCAGACGACCTGGCGGGTGCCGAGTTTGGACGTCGATCTCACCCATAAACAGAAACGTCGAAGCATTTCGGGGACAGCCCGTATCGCCTCGGCAGGTGAGCCCTGGCGGTTGGGGTTTCGTATCGAGGCTTCGGAAAAACAGCAGGCGATATCCGTCACGGCGGAAATTGGCGGTTTAGTGCCCAGTGCGTTGGCGGGCAGCCTGCCGGGACTGGGAATTTTGGACGCTTTCAATGTGCCGATCTCGGCAACCGGGGCTGTCGAACTGACGATGGACGGCACGCCGGTCGGTGGCCAAATCGAAGCGAGCCTGGGCGCGGGGCGGATCACCGTGCCCTGGCTCGAGAGCCCGCTCGACTTCGAGCAGGGCAATCTCACGCTGCGTTATGATGGCGGCTCGCGACGCATCGAACTCGCTCCCTCGACGCTCGCGGCTGCGGGTCGCCGCCTCACCTTTGCGGGTTCAGCGGATCCCGAAGCAGCGCCCGCAGGAGGCTGGCGATGGCAGATCGGCTCGATCGGTGATGCGCCGACAGCCCCTATTCGCGCTACCGTTCAGCCGGCGATCGACCATCTCAGCATGCGTGGCCTTGTCGGCGGCACGACGCGGGGTGTCGCGATCGAGCAGGCCGTGGTGCGCATCGGCGGCGCAGAAATGATCGCGAGCGGCAGTCTAGGGGGCGACGCGCAAGGCTCCAGCATCGATCTCACAGGTCGCACCGGGACCATGCCGGTGGCTGTGGTGCGCGCGCTTTGGCCCAGTGCAGTCCTACCTCAAATGCATGCTGCGGCGACGGCCGGCCTCGTCAAGGGCAGCATTACCGGGCGACATTTCCGCCTTAGCTCGCAGCCCACGATGCCCGGCGAGGCGGCGACGGGGCTGCACTTCGCACTGACGCTCGAAGGCCAGGATCTCGAGCTGGAAATCGCCAAAGGTCTGCCCCACCTCGAGGTGCCGCGCGCCCTGGTTCGCTTCGAGGGCTCGAGCGTTGAAGCGACCGCTCCCGAAGCGCATATGACCCTATCCGGAGGGCGTCGCATCGGTTTTCGGGGCGGGCGATTGACGACTGTTTCCGTTGCTGGCGCGCCGCCCCTTGCGGAGTTGGTCGTACGGGCACAAGGCCCGCTGCCGGCGTTTCTCGACCTCCTCGATCGCGAGCCGATGGCCGTGTTCAAGGGTGCAGGCCCCCCCATTGCCGGTCTGGACGGCAAGGTCGATTCGCAGGTGCGCATCGCCCTTCCGCTCGGGCCAGACCTGCGGCCAACCGATGTGCGGCTCGAAGCACGCACCCGCATTACGGACGGACGCGTGAAAAACCTGGTGGGTCCCCACGACGTCAGCGGCGCCACAATCGCGATCGACGCCACGGAACGCGCCGTCGATATGAAAGGCGAACTTCTGGTCGCTGGAGTGGTCGTGAAAGTCGCGGGGCAGTGGCTCGCCGATCCGCCAGATGGACGGCAGGCGCCGGTGAAGTTCACCACGCGCCTCGACAGCGCCTATCGCGCCCAACTCGGCCTCGACCTCGAGCACATGATCTCCGGCGAGGTGCCAATCGAAGTGTCCTTGCAGCCCGGACCGGGCGACCATCACCTTCGGCTCAGCGCCGATTTGACGAGCGCCGAACTGAACCTCGCCGATCTCTTTTGGAAGAAGCCGGCGGGGCGCCCAGCCAAACTCGAATTCGATGTCGCTAAAGGGGCGCAACCGAAGTCACTCGAGTTGCAGAATTTTCGGATTACGGGGCAGAACATCGCCATCGAGGGAATGGTGGGATTGGGCCCTGACGCCAAGATCCGCGAGTATGCCTTTCCCGAATTTTCACTGAATGTCATCACCAATCTGGCGGTCCGCGGCCGCCTGCGCCCAGCCGATCGCGTCTGGGAAGTGGTGGCGCGCGGCAAGACTTTCGATGCGCAGGACCTCTTCCGGTCTTTCTTTGCTTTCGGTGGTGAGGCCAAATCCCCGTCAAAAAATCGCCCCGGCGTCGATTTGGACGCCGAAATCGACACCGTTCTCGGCGCCAATGACGCGACGTTGCGCCGGGTCCGGGTGCGCATGCAGGAGCGCGCCGAACGACTGACGAGTCTGGAAATGACGGGTGTCATGGAAGGTGGGCAGACGTTGAACGCGTCGCTGCGCCCAGAGCTCAATCGCCCGCGATTGCTGCAGGCGACCACGGCCGATGCCGGGCAGGCGTTGAAGCTGATCGGTCTCTATCCGAATATGCTGGGCGGGGCAGCGACCCTCGACGTCAATCTGGATGGTCGCGGCCCGGCCGAGAAGACGGGCCAGCTCAAAATCCGAAAATTCTTCGTCCTCGGCGACCCGATCGTTTCGGAAGTCATCCTGAGTGCCGATAACAGTCGCCCCGCGATCGATCATGGCGGACGCCAGCGGCGCGTCGTGCGCGAGCAAATCGAGTTCGACCATCTGGTGGCCACCGTCTCCGTCGGAAACGGGCAGTTGGCGCTCGAGGACGTGATCGCCAAAGGGCCACTGATCGGCGCCAGCCTGCGGGGAAAAGTTGATTTCCGCTCTCGGCGCATGCAGCTCGGCGGCACCTATGTTCCACTGTCGGGCATCAATCGCGCCTTGTCGGATCTGCCGCTGCTCGGTTTGCTGTTGACCGGCCCGCGCGGGGAGGGCGTGTTCGGCATGACCTTCGCGGTGGATGGGCCGATTGCCGAACCCAACGTGATCGCCAACCCCTTCTCTCTCGTGACCATCGGTGTGTTGCGGGAAATTTTCCAGATGGCGCCGGAGAACCCCAAGATCACGCCGAAAGCAGAGCCCAAACCCGTGCGCGGGGGCGGTCCACAAATACGGGCGAGCCCGCCCGTCGGCTCCGTCGGCGGAACGCCAACGCGCGGCCCGGAGACCGAAGTGCTCGACGGCTGGGCCGCCAAGGCCAAAGAGCCATCGAAAAAGAACTGAAGCGGCGGCAGCGCGCGGCTTCGCACTTGATCGCGCAGCGAGGGTCGAGGATGCTCGCTCGCTACGGTGGAGCTGCCGGAAGCTATCGTTTCGAAACACGAGGATCGTCGTATGGAAATTTCGTTCAATGGCAAACGCGCAGTGGTCTGCGGAGGCAGTCGCGGCATCGGCCGGTCGATCGCTTTGGCGCTCGCCGAAGGTGGGGCGGCCGTTTCGATTTGCGCGCGTGGTGCAGAAGGGCTGCAGAAGGCTGCCGCAGAACTTGCGCGGTTCGGCCAGAAAGTGCACTCCGCCTCCTGCGATCTTGCCGATGCGACTTCGATCGAACGCTACGTTTCCGATGCGGCGGCTGCATTGGGTGGCATCGATATTCTGATCAACAACGCCTCGGGCTTCGGCATGAAAGATGATGAGGCAGGGTGGGCAGCTGGCCTCAACATCGATCTGCTGGCGACGGTTCGCGCTTCGCGCGCCGCGACCCCGCACATGACCAAAGCGGGCGGCGGAGCCATCGTCAACATCTCGTCTATTTCGGGCTTCGGCGGCTCGGTGCGCAGCGCGCCTTATGCCGCCGTCAAGGCCGCAGTCAACAACTACACAATGTCGCAAGCGCTCGCTCTGACGCCCCAACGTATTCGCGTCAATGCCGTCGCGCCGGGCTCGATCGAGTTCCCTGGCGGCGTCTGGGATCAACGCAAGACGACGGATCCCAAACTCTACGACGGCACGTTGCGCAGCATTCCCTGGGGGCGGATGGGTGCGCCGGAAGAAGTGGCGCGCGTCGTCGCCTTCTTGGCCAGCGATCTGGCAGGCTGGGTGACGGGCCAAACCATCGCGGTCGACGGCGGCCAGATGCAATAATCGCAAAGCGTGGCTCGGGCTCGGGGGATGGCAATCGACCAGGCCCACGAGTTCACCGCTTGCGGGTTTCGAGCCAGCGCTGAAACGAGATGGCGGCGCTGGCGTAGGGCTCTTGTAGCTCCACGCTCCAATAGCGCAGATCTGGCAACGCGATAGCGACCCCGGTCACGGCGCAAACGACGATTTCCCCCGGTGAGAGAACCTGATACTCACCGGCCATGTACCGGATGCGGGCCTCGCCTTTGAGGCCGAATAATCGCTCAATTCGATTCATCTCGTCGCTCGCGGTATGCCCGGCACAGGTCTAGCCTCGGGTTCGGCGCCCATAGATATCGTCGCGCGCCGCCGATGGCCAGTGCACTTATTTCCGCGCATCACGACGACCGCACACTGTATCTCATTCGTCGAACAGTGAAGGCTGGCGCGCCGATGGCTTGGCGGGCCTCCGCGCGCGAGCGGGGGACCGGGTCGGCGTCGGCGATCGCGTCTCACCCGGTGGCGACGACTTCGACGGAACCGCGCTCGAGCCCGTGGCCTGTGTCGCCACACGCCCGTCCGCCCATTCGATCTCGAGGACGGCGCCTGTCAATATGCCGGTCGCCGAGCGCACGGCCTTGCCCGCATCGTCGCGCACGAGCGCAAAACCACGCCGCAGCACGCTCTGATAGCTGAGGGACGACAGCATCTGGGTTTGGCTGTCCAGCGCCCGGCGCCGTTGCATCAAACCCGCCACCGTCGCCTGACTAGAGCGCTGGGCGAGCCCGTCGAGCCGTTCGCGACTGCGCACGGCTCGCTCGGCGATCACGCCGGGTCGCAGCCGTCCCATCAACCGCTCGAGGCGCGCGCGCCGCGCTGCCGCCCCGCGCCCGAGCGCCTGCGCGCCGCGTGCATGGGCACGGTCCAGCCGATCCTGCGCCCGCTCGAGGCGTTGGCCGAGGAGGCGGGGCTGCAGGCGGGGACCGACGTGGGCGAGGCGTTTGGCATGGGCCTGCGTGTTGGCAAAGAGTGCGCGACCAAGTCGTTTTTCGGAGGCGTCGAACCGCTGACGTGGAAGCGCCAGAAGTTCTTCGAGACGCGGCAGGCCACGGCTTGCCGCTTTGAGGTGTGTGCGGGCCTCATCGAGTCGTCGCCGCATGCACGAGCGCAGGCGCAAGCCCATGTCGGCCGTCCGCTCGGTGAGTTCGGCATACTTCGGCACGGCCCATTCGGCGGCTTTTGTCGGGGTCGGCGCGCGGGCATCGGCGGCCAGATCGATCAGTGTCCAGTCGGTCTCGTGGCCAACGGCCGAAATGAGGGGGATCGTGCTTTCCGCTGCCGCGCGCACCACGATTTCCTCATTGAACCCCCACAGATCCTCCAGGCTGCCACCGCCACGCGCCACGATCAGAATGTCCGGTCGGGGGAAGGGGCCGCTCGGCGGCAAGGCGTTGAAACCGCGAATGGCCGCCGCCACTTCGGCCGCGCAGGTCTCTCCCTGGACGCGCACCGGCCAAATGAGCACCCGTGTCGGATAGCGCTCCGTGAAACCGGCGAGCATATCGCGAATGACGGCCCCCGTGGGCGAGGTGACAATGCCGACGATCTTGGGCAGGAACGGCAGCGGCCGCTTGCGCTCGTCAGCAAACAAGCCTTCGGTCCCGAGCTTGCGCTTGCGTTCTTCCAGCAACGCCATGAGCGCGCCGATACCGGCGGGCTCGAGGGTTTCGATGACGATTTGATACTTTGAAGACCCCGGGAATGTCGTGATGCGCCCCTGCGCGATCACTTCGAGACCCTCCTCCGGCTTGAAGCGCAATTTCTGGAAATTGCCGCGCCAGACGACCGCGTCGATCTTGGCCTTGTCGTCCTTCAGGCCGAAGTAGCAATGGCCGGACGCATGGGGGCCCCGATAGCCCGAAATTTCGCCGCGCACGCGCACGAAGCCGATGCCGTCCTCGAGCGCCCGTTTGATCGAGCCGGAGAGCTCCGAAACCGACAGCTCGACCATATTGGTCCCGGCTCGTGTGGGTCGTGCGGGTTCAGTCATAAATCGGCTCCTCGTGCGTCCCAGTGTGGTGGCGTCCGAATTGATTCACAATGGGGCGAAGCGCGCATTGGACGAGGTCATTTTTCCATATCGTTCCATAGGGCTTTAAGGTAGCGGCTCATGATAGACACGGGGACGATTGTCGTGGGCACGTCTCTCGACGCGCGCTGGGCGCCCGTGCCATGGTTCACGAAGATCCGTCTGACCTGCACACTCCGAGGACGTCATGAACGTACTACTCATCGGCTCAGGCGGGCGGGAGCACGCATTGGCCTGGGCCCTTTCGGGGAGCCCGTTACTCTCCCGCCTCTATTGCGCGCCCGGCAATGGGGGCATCGCCGATTTCGCCACGTGCGTCGCGCTCGACACCTCCGACCACGCAGCGACAATCGCCTTCTGCCGCGCAACATCGATCGATTTCGTCGTGATCGGTCCAGAAATTCCGCTGGTCGCTGGGCTCAGCGACGATCTGACCGCCGCCGGCATCAAGGTTTTCGGGCCGTCGAAGGCGGCCGCTCGCCTCGAGGGATCGAAGGGCTTTACTAAAGACCTGTGCCGCGCGTACGCCATCCCGACAGCGGCCTACGAGCGGTTTGGCGATGCCGTTGCCGCAAAGGGCTATATCGCCACACGCAACGGCCTGCCAATCGTGGTCAAAGCCGATGGCTTAGCCGCCGGCAAGGGCGTGATCATCGCTCAGGGCCACGCCGAGGCGGACGCTGCCATCGACGCCTGCTTCTCGGGCGCCTTCGGGGCTGCGGGTGCGGAAGTCGTAATCGAGGAGTTTTTGGAGGGCGAGGAAGCGAGCTTTTTCGTGCTCTGTGATGGCGTGAACATTCTACCGCTCCCAGCCGCGCAAGATCACAAGCGCGTCAGCGACGGCGACACGGGTCCCAACACCGGAGGGATGGGCGCTTATTCGCCAGCTGCGGTCATGACGCCCGACATCGTTCAGCGCACACTCGACGAGATCGTTCGCCCGACCGTGACCGCCATGGCGGCGCGCGGCACACCCTTTCGCGGTGTGCTGTTCGCCGGCTTGATGGTCGGGCCCGATGGACCGAAGTTGATCGAGTACAACACCCGCTTCGGCGATCCGGAGTGCCAAGTGCTGATGATGCGCTTGAAGTCGGATCTGCTGGCCGCGCTGGTGGCGACGGCCGATGGTGTGCTGGGATCGTTCGACCTGCGATGGCACGACGATGCCGCGCTGACAATCGTCATGGCCGCACGCGGCTATCCTGGCACTTACACGAAAGGGGACGAAATTCGCGGGCTCGCGCGGGCGGCGGCCATGCCCGGAGTCGAGGTTTTTCACGCCGGAACGCGGCGCGACGGTGACCGCATACTGGCCGACGGCGGGCGTGTGCTGAGCGTCACCGCACGTGGCGCGACTATTGCCCAGGCGCGAGATCGGGCCTATGCGGCAGTGGCTGCAATCGATTGGCCTGGCGGGTTTTGTCGGAGCGATATCGGCTGGCGTGCAGTGGGTCGCGACGAAACGAGTTGATCCGACCTGCCGCGCGTTCTTCGTAGATGGGAGACGGAAATCTCATGTCAGATCTCGCCGACCTCTTTCCTGGTTTTGCCACGCGGCGCGTCGAAATCGACGGCGCCAGCATCTTCGCGCGCGTCGGCGGTTCGGGGCCGCCGCTGCTGATGCTACATGGCTATCCACAAACGCATGTGTGCTGGCATCGCGTGGCGCCCGAGCTTGCCCGCCATTTC
>JANOKV010000436.1:0-1946 GCA_031419415.1 Hyphomicrobiales bacterium
CGCATCGCCCACTTCGTCGACCAATCCCACAAAATCGAATTTCTCGCGGCGCGGCGGCCGTTCCGCCGCGCGCCCGAACGTCAGGGTGTCGTTGCAGAAGGCAATCGCCCGATCGAGCGAGGCGATCAGTTTGGGGGCAAAACTCTGCACCGTCGGATCCGGGCTCGAGGTCAAGCGATCCGACAGCAACTGCGCGTTGGCGAGTAGGTTGCGCAAGTCGTGATTGATCTTCGACACGGCCAGCCCCAGCGCCGCCAAGCGGTTCTTTTGCGCCAGCAGTTGCGACAGCTCCGTTTGCATATGAGCGAGTTCACGCTCCGTCGTGCCAATCTCATCGCGGCGCGACGAGGCCTGGATGACGCGGCTCTGGTCTTCCGGATTCTTGCTGAACCGAAGCATGTTTCCGGCAATGCGCATCATCGGGCGCACCAGCAGGAAATTGAGGGCCATGTAGACGAGCGCTGCCGTGATGATCGAGATGATGACGGACAGCGCCATGATGTTCAGCCCGAAGCGGATCATTGCGGCTCGCAGCGGCGCTTCCGTCAGCACGATATCGACGAGATCGTCGGTGACGCCGGGCGCATTCAGGCCACCCGGATTGCCCATGACGCGGATCGTGCGTCTGCCATCCGACCAGTAGAGCGCCACGGCATCCCAGAACATGCTCACGCGTGCGCCCAGCCTCCAGCCGTTCGACGCCCGTAGCGTCGTCAGATCGTAAGTTTCGTCGATCGTGTCGGGCATATTCGAGGCCAGGATCAGCCGCCGCTCGCCGTCGCGCTTGATCGCGACAGCCTTGACCTGCGCCGTGCGCAGCAGTTCGTCACGCAACACCAGTGGCACGTCCCCGGTCGGCGACGCCTCGGCGGCAAGGGCCGCGAGACGCGCAGCCGTCAGGCGATCCATCAGCCAATTGACGCGGAAGTTGGCGACTGACGGTAGAAAGATCAGCACCTCCGCCAGCATGACGAAGAGCACCGTCAGGATCAGTAGTTTAGAGGACAGTCCCAGACGCGGCACGGGAATGCCGAAAAGGCGCGGGGCCGCCTGCGGCGTCTCCCCGTCCTCACCGACAGCGGCGCCGGCTCGCGCCGCATCGCCCCGCGCGTCGACCTTCTGATCCAAAACCGCTCCTCGCCTCGAGGCCGATCCATCGTCGGATCCGGCTCCGTCCTGCCCGGGTCGAGCCCGGCGACCGTCCGTCGCGCCCGATCTCGAGTTTAGCCGAACATGCGCAGGAAACCGATGACCTTGCGGACCAGCGGACTACTGGCCTTGCCCGCATAATAGCCTAGAGCGGCACGTTTGTTGACCTCCGACAGCGTCGGATAGGGGGAAATCCATTGGGTCATCGCGGTGATGTTCATGTTCTGCGAGATCGCCAGCGACCACATTTGGATGATCTCGCCGGCATGCTCGCCGACCACCGCCGCCCCCAAAATGCGCCCCTTCCGGTCGGTAATGACCTTGACAAAGCCGTCCGTGGCGCGCTCCGCCTGGGCGCGATCGTTTTCATGAAACGGCCAGCGGTAAACGGCGATCGTGCCATGGTGTTTGCGGGCTTCATCTTCGGTCAGCCCGACGTTGGCCAGCTCCGGGTCTGTATAGGTTACCCACGGGACATGATCTTTCCGCACCGTCGCACCGCTGCGCAGGATCAGGCGCGTCATCCGACCGAGCAGCATGTGCCGGAAAACGATCCCTGCATGATAATTGGCGACGTGCGTGAATTGCAGGCCACCGGCCACATCGCCGATCGCAAAAACTTTGGAATTCGAAGTTTTCAGCGACTTCGACACCTGGATCCCGCGGCGGTCGAACTTGATTCCGGCGGCTTCGAGATTGAGGTCTGAGACGTTGGGCTTGCGGCCGGCTGCAACCAGCAGATGGGTCCCTTCGACCACGCGCGGGCCGGTGGCCGTCGCCACTGTAACGCGGATCGC
>JANOKV010000437.1:0-1528 GCA_031419415.1 Hyphomicrobiales bacterium
TCGAACGTCACGGTGAGCGTCATCACCCCGTCCGCCGTCGACTGCGAATACATGTAGAGCATGCCGTCGACGCCATTCACCTCCTGCTCGATGACGGCCGCGACCGTATCGGCGACCGTCGCCGCGCTGGCGCCGGGATAGGTGGCGGTTACGCTGATGGTGGGCGGCGTGATCTCGGGAAACTGCGTCACGGCGAGCCCCAAGTACGCGATGGCGCCGATGATGGTGACGAACAACGACAGAACGGCCGCGAAGATCGGTCGATCGATGAAAAAACGAGAAAGACGCATGGCGATCGCCCGTCAGTTACGCGGCGGCGGGGTCGGCGCCGTGCTCGCCGGCGCCTGGGTCAGTTCGAGCGGTTCGCGTTTGGGCGCCACTTTCTGCCCCGGCCGCGCCCGTTGCGTGCCTCGGGTCACGACCCAGTCGTCGGCCGTAATCCCTTCGCGGACGATGCGCATGTTGTCGTGCAGTGGGCCGAGCCGAACGGGACGACGGGTGACGGTATTCTCGGCATCGACGACCAGGACGAATTTGCTCGTCTGGTCCGTACCGATGGCCGCATCAGGCAACAGCAACGCGTCGTATTTGCCAGAACCCGGAATGCGCACGCGCGCAAACATACCCGGCGAAAACAGCAGCTTGTCGTTCTCGACGGAAGCCCGGGCGCGCACGGTGGCGGTGCCAGGGTCGAGCCGATTGTCCAGAAAATCGAGTTTGCCCTTGTAGGGAAAGCCCGTTTCATCCGGCAAGGCGATCTCGATGACGCCGCCGGTTTCGGCAGCGCCGCCACTCTCGCCGCGTTGCGCCAAGCGCTTGTACTTGAGGTGGTTGTTTTCGCTGACGTCGAAATACACGTGCACGGGATTTTGTTTGACGATGGACGTCAGCACCGTCGAGTTGGCCGCGCTGCCGGCCGCCACCCAATTGCCAGCCGTCACCTGCGAGCGCCCCGTGCGCCCCTCGATCGGCGCCGTGATGCGCGTAAAATCGAGGTCGAGCTGGGCCGTCGCCATCTTCGCTTCGGCAACCTTGATCGAGGCCTGTGCGTCGCGCAGCACGTTAGCGCGGTCATCGTAGTTCTTCTCGGACAGGATTTTGCGTTCCATCAGGGGACGGCCGCGCTCGACGTCGAGGTTGGCGTTCTCGCTCTTGGTTTGCGCCTGGGCGAGCTCCGCCTTGGCCTGGTCGAGAGCGCGCTCGAAGGGACGAGAGTCGATGACGAAGAGGAGTTCGCCTTTTTTGACGTTCTGGCCGTCCTTGAAGGCAACCTCGGTCAGATATCCCGAAACGCGCGCTCGAATGTCCACCGACTCCACGGCATCGAACCGCCCGGTATATTCGTCCCACTCGACCAGGTTTTGAAGCCTCGGCTGGCTGATCGTGACGGCGGGAGGTGGCTGGCCACCCGCTGGCGGACCACCGGCCTTTTTGGCGTCGGTATTGGCGGCCGGTTGATTGCAGCCCGCCAAGCCCAACGCGCCGGCTATCAGCAAAAGTGGCAGCGCAGCAATCCGCAAGTGCCGTC
>JANOKV010000438.1:0-9807 GCA_031419415.1 Hyphomicrobiales bacterium
TTGCGCGCCATCGTCGAGGAAATGGGCGAGGCGATGTTGCGAACGGCTTATTCGCAAATCTTGAACTCGAGCCGCGATTTTTCCACGGCGTTGTGCGACCCCGAAGGGCGATTGATCGCTCAAGCCGAGCATGTGCCCATCCACGTCGGGGCGCTGCCGTTCGCAGCCAGGGCGGTCAATGATTTCTTCAAGGGCGAAATCCAGCCCGGCGATGTCTACTTGTTGAACGACCCCTATTGGGGCGGCAACCATCTGCCGGATCTGACTGCGTTCGTGCCCGTATTCGATGGCGACCGGCATGTTTTTTGGTCGATCAATCGCTCACACCAATCTGACATTGGCGGCGCCACGCACGGCGCTTACAACGCGAGCGCCACCGAGATTTGGCACGAAGGTCTGCGCGTGCCACCGCTCAAGCTCTACGATCAGGGAAAGCGGCGCGAAGACGTCTACGAGATGATCGTGCTCAACGTCCGACACCCACGTGATTTTCGTGGTGATCTCGCGGCCATGATCGGCTCGGCCCGCATCGGCCAGCGGCGTCTCGATAAACTGATCGCGGAATTCGGTTCCGAGACGACGCACGCTGCGGTCGAGGCGGTCCTGGATGGCGCGGAACGGCAGGTGCGCGCCATCATTTCCGAATGGAAAGACGGTGTCTACGAAGGAGAAGCATTCCTCGACGACGATGGTCACAAGTTCAAAGACATCCACATCCGCGCCCGTATCACCAAGGCGGGCAGCGATCTCGAAGTAGATCTCACCGATAGTCATCCGCAGGTCATCGGTTTCATAAATTCGTCGTTTGCCAACACGCATTCCGCTGTTGTCGTGGCGCTGTCATACCTGATCGATCCCGATATCCCGAAGAACGATGGCGCGTTCCGGCCAGTCAAGGTGAAGTTGAAAGAGGGCACGATCGTCTGGCCCAGACCTGGCGCGCCCGTCACCTTGTGCACCAATCACTGCGCCCAGGAAGTGCTCGAGGCGATCGTCCGCGCGCTGGCGCCGGCGTGTCCCGAGCGGGCGATGGCCGGCTGGGGTCGGCGCTTTCGCATTGCGATCCAAGGCCTCGATCCCAGAACCGAGAAACCGTTCATCTGGCATCTTTTCCAGTCGCGTCCCGGCGGCGGTGGTTCTTCGGCGGGTGATGGCTGGCCGGGCGGCGGCGAGTGGCAGGCCGCCGGCGGCATCAAATTCGGCAGCATCGAAGTGCACGAGGTGCGTTTTCCGCTGTTCTTCCGACGCCATGAATTCCGCCCCGACAGCGGCGGCGACGGCCAATATCGCGGCGGTCCGGGCGGTGAACTCGAGATGGTCATCGAGACCGCAGAGCCAGCCGTCGGCAACACGGCGGGCGACGGCATCAAGTACGGCGCGGCCGGCATGCTCGGCGGCGGCGATGGCCAGCCGCATAACTATTGGCTGCAATCGGAAGGCCGCGACGATCGTCTGCTGAAGACCAAAGAAACGGGTGTGGTTCTGCGACCCGGGGACGTCATTCACGCGCATTCCGGTGGCGGCGGAGGGTGGGGTGACCCGGCCAAGCGCACGAATGCTGCACGGGCTGCCGATGTCGACCTCGGGTTCAATACGACGGAGAAAGCCTGATGTATCGCATCGGTATCGACGTCGGCGGCACGTTCACGGATATGGTTGCGGTCGACGATGGGGGTGGCGTCACCCTCGCCAAAGCCTCATCCACGCCGGCCGACCAATCGATCGGCGTGATGGACGGTCTCGATCGGCTGGCCGAAGCGCTCGGCGTCGATCGTTCGAGCATGCTGCGTGAGACGGAGCGCATCGTGCACGGCACGACGGTGGCGACGAATGCGCTGCTTGAAATGAAAGGCGCAAAGGTCGGCCTGCTCACGACCGAGGGCCATCGCGATATCATCGAAATGCGCGAGGGCTTGAAGGACGACCGCTACGATCTGCGCCAGCCACCACCGGTACAACTCGTGCCGCGCAACCGACGTCTGGGCGTGCGCGAGCGCATCCGGCCGGACGGTCGCGTCGAGACGCCGCTCGACCGCGCCTCACTCGATGCCGCGATTGCGACGCTGAAACGCGACGGCGTGGAGGCCGTTGCCGTCTGCTATCTGCATAGCTGGCGCGATGACACGCACGAGCGAATGACGGCGCAAGCTGTCCGAGAGGCGATGCCGGGTGTTTACATCTCCACGTCGTCTGCCGTGTTGCCGCAAATCAAAGAATACGACCGCGTCTGCACGACCGTGGTCAATGCCTACGTGGGGCCTGCGCTCGATCGGTATCTGAACCGCCTGGAAGGGCGGTTGAAGGAGGCAGGCTACGCAGGCCCCGTCCTCATCATCCAGTCACACGGCGGCGTCGCGACGATCGCCGATGCCGTCAGCCTCGCAGCCGGCGGCGTTCTGTCGGGTCCGGCAGGTGGTGTCGCGGGCAGCCGTTATGCCGCGCAACTGATGAACCATGGTGACCTCATTCCCTTCGACATGGGGGGCACGTCGACCGACATTTCGTTGATCGTCGGTGGAGAAGCGGCCATTGCCTCCGACCGACGACTTGCGGGTCAGCGCGTCGCCCTTCAGAGCCTCGACATCGCCTCGATTGGAGCGGGTGGCGGTTCGATTGCGCGGGCCGATGCAAGCCGCGTGCTGCATGTCGGGCCGGAGAGTGCGGGCGCGATGCCTGGGCCGGCCTGCTATGGTCGAGGTGGCGTCGACGCGACCGTGACCGATGCCAACCTGGTGCTGGGTTTTCTCGATCCGGACAATTTTCTCGGCGGGCGATCGAAACTCGATCGCGGCGCTGCCGAAGCTGCTGTCGATCGCGTGGCCAGTGCGCTCGGTGTGGACCGCATGGCGGCGGCCGAAGGAATTTATCGCGTCATCAATACGCGCATGGCCGAGGGAATTCGGCTGGTCTCTGTGCGCCGGGGTGTCGATCCGCGCCACTCCGCCATTCTGTCGTTTGGGGGTGCCGCGGGCCTGCATGTCACCGATATCGCGCGCCAACTCGACTTGTCGCGGGTGATCCTGCCGCGCTTGTCAGCGGTGCTGTCCGCGTGGGGCATGCTCGCCTGCGATCTGCGCTATGAGCTGGCGCGCACCCACATCGGTGATACCAGCCGTCTCGACGCCGATGCGTTGCGACAAGCGTTTCGCGAGATGGAAGCGGAGGGGCGGAAGCGATTGGCCGCCGCAAAGTTCGGTGGGCCGATGCGCGTGCATCGCTCCGCCGACATGCGCTACGGCGAGCAGATTTTCGAAGTCGGCGTGCCGCTCGATGCGGTGGAGATCGACGCGCCCGACCTCGTTGCGCGCATGGCCGAGGCATTTCACGCCCGCCACGAGGAGCTCTATACCTATGCCTTGCGCGACCAAGAGGCGGTGCTCGTCAACGCGCGTGTGGCGGTGGTAGGCGAATTGCCAGCGCTGCCCAAAGAGCCCGATCTCCCGGCTCGCCCGCCGTCGAACCCGCGTGGTGTTCGCCGGATCCACCTCGGCGGCTGGCAGGAGGTGCCGGTCTTCGATCTGGATGCGCTGGCGGCGGGTCAAGTCATCGTCGGGCCGGCTGTCGTGGAATCGTCGACGACGACGATCTTGCTTCGGCACGGCGATCGCGCCACCACCACGCCGTTCGGCTGGCTGGATGTGGCTGTGACCCGGGCGTGAGCGCTACGCTCAAGCCGCTTTGGCCTCTGCCAGCAGCGCGTCGAGGTCGACCTTGGCGCGGCCCATGTTCAATCGGCCAGCGGCATCGCGCGGCCAGTCCGCCTCGGGCTTGTCCCAATAGAGCTCGACGCCATTGCCATCGGGATCATCCAGGTAGAGGGCGATCGAGACGCCATGATCGGAGGCGCCCGTCAGGTTAAAACCACCGGTCAACACGCGGTCCAGCGCGACTCCCAGCGCTTTGCGCGTCGGATAGAGCACAGCCACATGATAGAGGCCGGTCGTGCCGCGGGCGGGAGGATGTCCGCCAGCGCTGTCCCAGGTATTGAGTGCGATGTGATGATGATATCCGCCTGCCGACAGGAAAACGGCGCCGGGGCGTCGTTGCATAACCTCGAAACCCAGCGTTTCACACCAGAAGCCCAAGGCGCGATCGATATCGGACACCTTGAGATGCACATGGCCGATGCGAACTCCGGCATCGATCGGCCGGGCCGTACCCGGTTCTGGAATGAGTGACGCCATTCGATCGTCCTCCAGGTCGAGGGATACGGGGGCCGCAGCTCGACGCGCGCTCTGGGCTGAATAACTCGAAAAGGGCCCAGCTCTCTCGAAGCAACCCCTGAAAGTCTTTGGTAGCGGGAGGCGGACTTGAACCGCCGACCTAAGGATTATGAGACCTTCGCTCTAACCACCTGAGCTACCCCGCTATGCAACGCGCGCCGGATATAAGGAGGGTCGCGCTATGAAGTCAAGGAGGCTGGATCTCAGCAGCGCTGAGCCCGACCCGTCGACGGATCGGCGCAGCGTTCAGACTGGGCGCTTGGCGCTGTGGGTTTTTTCGAAACGGATCATCGTGAAGAGCCCCCACGGGCGCAACGCCTGGCGATCCAGCACTTTCAGGTTGTCACAGACCATGACGCGATCGACGTCGAATACGGGGTGCCAACCGAGCTTGTCGCCGAACGGGGCCATGCGGCGCTCCACCCAACCCCTCACGCCTTCATCCTGGCTGAAATGGTTGACGAGGATCACCTGCCCGCCGACTTTGCAGACGCGCTCCAGCTCCCGCATGACTTTGGCAGGATCGGGCACCACGGTCAGCGTGTACATTGCGACGACGGTATCGAAGCTTTCGTCGGCGAAATCGAGTTCACCGGCATCCATTTCGCGCAAGCCCGTCACGTGGCTCAGGCTCTCCTCAGCGACCTTCTCGCGCGCCCTTTCGAGCATTTCAGGCGACAGGTCGATGCCCACGATCTCGAGATGCGTGTCATAGTAGGGAAGCGACAATCCCGTGCCGACGCCGACTTCGAGGACGCGACCTTTTCGGCGATTGATGATCTCCACCGCGTGCCGCCGGCCTTCGGTGGTGAAACGACCAAAGGTATTGTCGTAGATGGGCGCCCAGCGTTTGTAGACCTTGCGGATTGACGTTTCATCGAGCTGCTTTGCCTTGCCGGCAGCGCTGCCGGGACCCTGGCGGGGAAAGCGCGGGTCGGGCCGGCCTTCTGGACGCAACGACGATGTCATAACGGGTCTGGCTCCATTCGATGAATTCTGGGCAGTGATGGCGAAGTGACTGCTAGAGTCGCGATGTGATCAAGGCAGAGGCCGTAGAAAGAGGTGCGGCGTCTGACACGGCACTCTGGAACGCAGCCGCGGTGTGTGAAGACGATGGGTGTGCGTCCGTAGCGGCAATGAATCCCCCTCCGAGAACACGCGCACGCGGCGACCCATCTGCATAGAACACGCAGGCTTGTCCTGCAGCGATTCCGAATTCCCCATCCTGCAAGACGACAGTCGAACGGGACCCGGTGATGCGTATTATAGCAGGCTGTGGTGCTTGCGTCGAGCGCACGCGCACCCAGACACGTTGCTCCGCTGTATCGGCGCCCGCTGAGGCCGATCCCAGCCAATTGACATTCACCAAAGTCAGGTGCCGCGTCCGCAGACTTTCGCGTGGTCCTACCACGACTTCGCGTGTTGCCGCGTTCAAACGAACGACATAAAGCGCTTCGCTGTCGGCAATGCCCAGGCCGCGACGCTGGCCGACGGTATAATGAATGATCCCTTTATGATGCCCCAGTTGGCGGCCGTCGACGTGGATGATTTCGCCGGGCGTTGCCGCGCCGGGGTGCAATCGTTCGATGACGTCACCATAGCGCCCCGTCGGCACGAAACAGATATCCTGGCTGTCGGGCTTGTCGGCCACTGGCAGATTGAATTGTGTTGCGAGGCGACGGACCTCGTCCTTGGGCAAATCACCGAGAGGAAACCGCAGAAACGACAACTGTTTTTGCGTGGTGGCGAAGAGGAAGTAGCTCTGATCCCGATCGGCATCAGCGGCCCGGTAGAGTTCGGGACCATCGGCGCTATGGCGCAGGTTTGCGTAGTGGCCCGTTGCCAGGGCTCCGGCCCCGAGTTCTCGGGCGGTCTGAAGGAGATCGGTGAATTTTACGGTTTGGTTGCAGGCGACGCACGGAATGGGCGTTTCGCCTGCGATGTAGCCGGCAGCGAACGGCTCGATCACCGCCTCTCGGAAGCGGGATTGATAATCGAGAACGTAATGCGCAATCCCAATCTGATCGGCGACCCGGCGTGCGTCATGGATGTCTTGCCCCGCGCAACACGCACCCTTTTTTCCGCTCGAGGACCCATGGTCGTACAACTGGAGCGTCATGCCGACGACGTCGTACCCGCGCTGTTTCAAAAGTGCTGCGACAACGGACGAATCAACACCCCCCGACATGCCGACAACGACGCGCGCACCAGATTCCAGCCCGTCGAGGGGCGATGAAACGGGCGCAAAGGCAAGAGCGTCGTCCGAAATGAGTGGCATCATTCCTGCACTGGGTGTGGGACCGATGGATCGATCCGAAGTAGGGGAGAGAAGTCGGCGAGTTATGCTCGATCATCCGTTGAACTGCAAGTCGAGCGGCTCGCAAAGCGTAACCCGACGGCGCAGGCGTTAACCTTGTTTTCATGAATAGGTCGAAGTTCTGGAAAACAAAGGCGAAAATGGGGCTCGCGTTGGGGGGAAGTTTACTGAGTTGCTTAGGCCGAATTTAACGGCGTTCGTCTAAGCTCTTGAT
This sequence comes from Hyphomicrobiales bacterium, assembly GCA_031419415.1. Lineage (GTDB taxonomy): Bacteria > Pseudomonadota > Alphaproteobacteria > Rhizobiales > Hyphomicrobiaceae. Next base: position 6,755 of record JANOKV010000438.1, read on the forward strand.
GGTCAGAGAGAGTGTATCGAGTATCATGACCGAGCAACAGTACAGAACCCGCACCCGTTACGTCATCGGTCCCGATGGCAGCCCCCTTACCGTGGCGGACCTTCCTCCCACTGACACCAAGCGCTGGGTGATCCGGCGCAAAGCGGAAGTCGTGGCGGCAGTTCGCGGAGGGTTGCTGAGCCTCGAAGAGGCCTGCGATCGCTATAAGCTGACGGTTGACGAGTTCCTGTCGTGGCAGCGTTCCATCGATCGGCATGGTTTGGCCGGCTTGCGAGCCACTCGCATCCAAGACTATCGGAGCTGAGAGAACCTGACGTTGGCTGCTGCGACCGCGTGCCGTCATCGTGGCGGTCGGCGCTGATCGTTATGGGGCGGTGGTTGGTTTTCAGGTGCGCACTGCAGTAAAAAAATAACGTCTCAATTACAGGTTCTTAGCGGCCAGATTTGAGCGCAGGCGCCGGCTTGGGTTCGGCGTCGCGGCCGGTGCTGGCGGCGGCAGTTCCCCATCCGCCTGCTCCCACACTGCTGCATGTCGCGTTTCCGGTCGACCAGCGTGCGAGGTCAGCGCGCATATCTTTGCCCATAGCGTCGGGCATCTTCAGATTTTCGGCCATCATCCGCGAACCCTCGCCCGACGTCGCGATGGTGATCCGGTAGGTCCGTAGGGAGCGCGGGCTCGGCGCGCCCTGATCGCGTTCATGAACAACGATCTCGACGGCCCCTCCACGATGCTCTGGAGCAGCATCGGCATGAAAAATGTGTGTTTTTTTTAAGCTCCCCTGTGATCCGAACCAGCAGGTGAGGGCGCCCCGGGCGATCTTGGAGTAAAGATCGATCGGCTTGTCGGGATGCACGGTTGCGTCGGAACTGAGGGATAGGGAGGCCGTTTCGAGCAAATTAGCCCCACAGCCGCCGACCGACGCGCCCAGCCCAGCAATGAAGAGGATTGCCCCAAGGTGGTGCATGAGTGTCTCGTCTCTCGTATCGAACATTTGACCGAGGGGACGAAAGCAGAGCCGGGGTGCGAAAGCAAGTTTGGCCCCCGACAAGAGGCTGGATAGACCGCTGCGGAAAGTCCAGCCCGTGAGCGCTCAGCCCACCAGGGCCGAGCCCGAGTCGCTGCGGCGGCGCGAGCGACCGGTTTCCCGGCTCTGGTTGGTGCCGAGTTTGCGCAGGTTTTCCATCGCGACATCGCGTTCCGACAGCGCGGCCTCCAATTTTACTCTCAGGTCTTCGACCGAAATAAGCAGCTTTTCGCGGCGCTGTGCGGCAGCCTTCGCGAAGGTCGAATAAGCGAAGTGCGTCAAGTCTTTAACGCCTGTTCGATCTTCTTCGCTGTAGATCTGGCGGCTGAGATCGCCAATCATCATTTCGAACTCGCGAATGATCGCTTCCATGTCGGCGACCCGGCGGGCTTTCTCTTCGGCGTCGAAGCGCTTCAGAGACATCAGACTTTCACGCGGCTTCATGACTCAAACCCCCAACGCTGGCGGGACACGTTGCTATTAAACAACATCGCCAGTTCAATTTCCATGCCATTACGCAGGCATAACCCTAATTTCTTCTCTTTATCGATGAACGTCGTCCTGATCGCGACCGGTACGGAGATTTACGGCTCCGCTCGTGCCGGCCGGAGGTTGCTATGACACATCTCCTTTAAGTGGCGGTAAGGCAACGGTCGCCGAACGAATCGGCTGCTCCACGTCTTGCCGAGTCTGCAGACCCAGAAGAGATGTTTTGGCAAACGCCGCAAATCAGTTATCCACCGAATCGGTAGCGTGCTTGCGAAGCGGTCGAGGGTGGCGGCCAGCTTCGAGACGGACAGTGGCACAGTTGGCGAATCGGACAGACGGCGACACGCGGTGTACCTCCTTAGGAGGTTGCATGTACGTCTATTGTCGGTGCGTTCTTGGTTAGGGCCGTCTTTCCAGAAAACCCGCGTGATGCGAGAAACTATGAGAGTTTTGTTAACCTCTCGATCTTAGAATTGCGAAATAGTGAACGATGCGCCTCGCGCGTGCTGTTCTGATTAATGCGCTGATAACAGGTCCGGCAACGGGTCGAGGGAAGAAGAGGAACTGGCATGCGGGTCCTTTTGATCGAGGACGACAGCGCAACGGCGCAGAGCATCGAATTGATGCTGCAGTCCGAGGGCTTCAACGTCTACACCACGGATCTCGGCGAGGAAGGTGTCGACCTCGGCAAGCTCTACGACTACGACATCATTTTGCTCGACATCAATCTGCCGGATATGAGCGGCTATGATGTTTTGAAAACCTTGCGGGTGTCGAAAGTACAGACGCCTATCCTAATTCTTTCTGGCCTCGCTCAAATCGACGACAAGGTCAGAGGGCTCGGCTTCGGCGCCGATGATTATATGACGAAGCCGTTCCACAAGGACGAACTCGTCGCTCGCATCCACGCCATCGTGCGCCGATCGAAAGGCCATGCGCAGTCGGTCATCGAAACTGGTGAACTGAGGGTCAACCTCGACACCAAGACGGTGGATGTCAACGGCCAGCGGGTCCATCTGACGGGCAAAGAATATCAAATGCTCGAGCTGCTTTCCCTGCGGAAGGGGACGACGCTCACCAAAGAGATGTTCCTCAATCATCTCTACGGCGGCATGGACGAGCCCGAACTGAAAATCATCGACGTGTTTATCTGCAAGTTGCGCAAGAAATTGCAGACGGCGACCGGTGGACGGCATCACATCGAGACGGTCTGGGGCAGGGGTTACGTCCTGCGAGATCCGAACGAACAAAATCACGTTGCGGCCTGAACGGTCGCCGTATCGACGACTTGGATCGGGGAGCCTTTGGCTCCCCGTCTGCGTTTTGGGGTAAGGTGCGCGACAAAGTGCGGCGTGGCGCACCGGTCATGAAAATTCCGCTCGCCCACCATTCTGCCCGATTTGGCCTGGATAGCGCCAGGAAGGGTCGCGATGATGCGGCAGCATTGATCGTGCCGCGGCGATGATGATCGGATGTTTCTGTGCGCGACGAACGTGAAGCAACCCGTTTGATGGTGGTGCTCGAGCCCGGCGAAGGCGC
>JANOKV010000439.1:0-4643 GCA_031419415.1 Hyphomicrobiales bacterium
TATTCCTCGTCGACGGCCCAGGCGTAAATGCGGGATGCCATCGAGATCGCATGATCGGCGTGGACAAGGGAGCCACGCGCGGCAATCTTGTCACGGACCTTCAGAATGAGATCGCGCTTCGTGATGGCGTCGGCGGCCATCAAGACGTGCGGCCAATGCTCGGCCAACCGGTTCCGCCCAATTCAGGCGACATACGTGCGAGTGCCGGCAATCGCGATGGGGTCATCGGGTGGATCTGATGGATGCGTCTTGCCGCTGGCGCCCGAACCCGGCTTCGACGGCGCCATCGACTGATCGTGCTTGCGCATGAAAATCACCGGGATGACGAGATCGGGCGCAGGTGTGGACACGCCTTGCGAGGAGAGTTCGTACCCCAGCGCGGCAAAATATTCGATCGTGACTTCGGTGGCGCGCGTCGTGAGGGTTTGGAAGCCGGCAGCGCGCGCTCGGGCTTCGGCATCCCAGACCAGACGTCGCCCGATCCCCAACCGTGTGAATAAGGGATCGACAAACAGCGACGTGATGCGGGCCGCGTGGCCGTGATCGTCGCTCGCAACCCAACCACAGGTGCCGACGACATGCCCCTCGACGAGGGCTATGCTCAGATTTTGCCGGGCAAGCTCATCGGTGTATTCGGGTGTCTCCAGATGGAACTTCATAGCGGCGGCGGCGGTCTCATCGAACAGGATTCCCGCCAGCCGGTTGAATGACAGGGCATGGAGCTGACGGACGGCTGACCAATCATCCAAACCAACGGCCCGAACGATGGCGTTATCGATAATCCCGTTGCGTTTCGCAGACCAGTTACTGGACATGACGCACTCTTGCTCGTTTTTACATACCGCGATGCGAGTTCAGCCAAACCGTGCGTTTCAACGATGCGCTTGCCGAGCCGATGGTGCGCCGCCAGCGGGTGCATCCGTGCGGCGATCGCCGCGATCGGCAGGGGACGGCGTATATTCGGCCTGCTTGCAGGAGCAGCCCTGCACGTATTCTTTGCGGTACTTGAAGGCTGTTTTCAGGCTCATATAGGGTGAATTGCTGCGCGCCGACACGGCCTGTTCCATCGTGCCGCCGGGGTTTTGGTGATAGAAGAGTTCTGCCGGCGCGGCGCACTGGGACTGACACATGTCCATGTCACGTTCGAAGTGGTTGGTGAGTGTCGAAAAGCTCACCGGGAAGAAGTAGCCGTCGCACAGACGAACGCAGACGGTGCGATAGGTCGCAAATGGCAGGGCGCCGAAATCGGAACCGCGCGACGGCCCCGTATCCTCATCCTGCCACAGGGACGAGAACGGCCCCGCGCCCCGGCGTTGCGCTTCCTGGGTGTATCTGGCGCCGCAGTTGTTGCGTGCGAGGTCGCGGATGATGTCATCTTCGAACGAGCGTTCCCGCGAGCCCAGGATCTGCTGCCGCTGGGTGTCGAGTTCAGCCACTCTGCGTTTCGAGGTTTCAACCTGCGTAGCGAGGTCCACGCATTTGGGCGTTCGCCGGAGTGACTTGGAAAACAGGAAATAGTCGTAGCAATCGGCGCGCTCCAGTTGGGCGAGCGCCGTCTGGTGGCTGCGATCCACTTGGCGCAGTTCGGCCTCGAGCTTGGGGAGCGTGTCGCGTGAGGCGTTGCCGCGCTGTGCTTCCATGACGAGGCGCTGTTCGAGCTGCACGCAGATCGGCGCCTTGTTGCTTTGCGCGCCAGCGCCCGGCTGTGCGAACCCGCCAGGCCCTGGGCTCTGATTGGGATTGGCTCCGGGTCCGGGAGCGGATGGCGGTGGCGGCTGGCTTGGCCCCCCACGATAGACGGGTTCGCGCGGGACAGGGGGTGGGCGTTGCGCGGGCGCAGGAGGTTGGTCACTGCCGCTCGACCACGGCCACCAGCCCTGCGCCACGGCATCGCGCGCCGTACCGGCCTGCAAGGCGATACCGAGCACCGTCGCGCACAGCACGACTGCGGTGATGCTGCACAGACCAGTTCGCTTGGTTGACGGCCCAGCCATGGCTCGCTCGTTCCGATGCAGTCTGCATTGGGTCGACGCAGAAAATCCGCGTGCGCCTCGAATGCGTTAAGGCAGGTGACTTTGACCAGATGATGATCGCGTTGGCGCAAGGGGTCAACGTGGTGTCTGGCCGCCTGTCATCTTACTGGGGATAATGGGGCGCGCATGAGCGGCCGATCCACGGATCGGGCCAGTATTACTGGTTGTCTGGGCCGTCTTGACCGCTCCGGAAAAACCTTCGATAAGCGGCCCATGCATTGGTCACCCGCGCACCCCATCGGCAGCAGCTGTTGCCGCGTTTTCAATCCGAGCTAGCCTGAGCGCTGGCGCGCGGCCCGCTTCTTTGCCGTCTCCCGAGACCTGAAGAATCGCTCCCGCCAGCCGCCCCATTCCCCGGCTGAGATGGACGCTCGGCCAGAGTCTGTGGCTTGCAGATCGTTACGGGTGAAAGACGCTTGTCGCACGTAGGCCCGAAGTGCGGACCCTATCGAGGGGGCGCTGTCTTTCAGCCGGGGAATAAGAAGCGGGCCGAGGAGTGGACACATGGCATTGCACCTCTACAACACGTTGACGCGGAAGAAAGACCCGTTCACGCCCATCGATGCGCAAAACGTGCGCATGTACGTGTGCGGGCCGACGGTCTACGACTATGCCCACATCGGCAATGCACGCCCCGTCATCGTCTTCGACGTGCTGTTTCGGTTGCTCCGCCACCTCTACGGGGAGGCGCACGTCACCTACGCCCGCAACATCACCGACGTCGACGACAAGATCAACGCGCGGGCGGCGGAGGAATACCCCAACCTGCCCCTGAACGACGCGATCCGGGAGGTCACCACCCGCACGACGGCGCAGTTCCACACGGACATCGCGGCGCTGGGCGTCTTGTCACCGACGGTCGAACCGACCTGCACCGCCCACGTGCCCGAGATGGTCGCCATGATCGACGTGCTGATCGCCAAGGGGTTCGCCTATGCGGCCGAGGGCCATGTGCTGCTCGATACGACGGCGGCGCCCGACTACGGCCAACTCTCCGGTCGCTCGCTGGACGAAATGATCGCCGGCGCGCGCGTCGAAGTCGCTCCCTATAAACGCCACCCCGCCGACAGCGTGCTGTGGAAACCCTCGAGCGATGTGCAACCTGGATGGGACAGCCCCTGGGGCCGGGGTCGCCCTGGTTGGCACATCGAGTGCTCGGCGATGGCGGCCAAGCATTTGGGAACCGAATTCGATATTCACGGCGGCGGCATCGATCTCGTGTTCCCGCATCACGAGAACGAACTGGCGCAATCCCGCTCGGCCCACGGCACGGCCAAGATGGCCACCATCTGGATGCACAACGGCTTCCTGCAAGTCGAAGGCGAAAAGATGAGCAAGAGCCTAGGAAATTTCGTGACGATCAATGATGTACTGAAACGATGGCCTGGGGCAGTAGCTCGGCATGCAATGCTTTCGACCCATTATCTTCAGCCGATTGATTGGACGCACAGCAGGTTGGTTGCGAGCAAAGATGAGTTAATGACGTGGTTTTTGGCTATTCAGGAAACGGAAGTTGTCGTTGAGCGTGTTACGACGCTCCTTCTGAAAAGCGACTCCACGGCTTCAGCCGCTTTGCTCTCTTCCTCGCTTGTTCGCAAGCTTGTCGAAGCTTTAGAGGATGATCTGAATACACCCGAAGCGTTATCGGTCCTCAGAACATTTTTCAAGAAACAATCAACGTGGTCTTCTGATAATCGTCGAGAATTTTGCGCTGCTCTATGGATGTTGGGTCTTCTACGCAAGGAATGGCTCAGGCCACTGGCAGGTGGCGTGATTGGTAGAAGTCTCGCCAGAGCAGTCGCAATGGACGCTCTTTCGATTGGATTGGATCTCCAGCTTCACAAGGTTAACCAGATGGACGACCTTGTAGAAGAAGATATTGATAAACTGTTCCGTTTAGGCGTAGCAGCTTCGGTTGACAAATATGGTGGCGTTACGCTCGCTCCTATTAAAGAGACAAATAGCATAACGATCGAAGGTATGATCACCGCTCGCAACGCCGCCCGAAAAGCCAAGAACTTCGCCGAAGCCGACCGCATCCGCGGCGAACTCGAGGCCATGGGCATCCAACTCAAGGACACCAAGAACAAGGACACCGGCGAGATCGAAACGACGTGGGAAGTGCGGCGATGATGGCGCTAACGGATCGCAATCATGCTGACATTTTCTGCAACTGCGACGCATGGCGATTTACACCTCAACACCCCGCCAACCATTGTCATCCCGGTGCTTGTCACCGGGATCCATCTCTCTGCTGGGCTCCGGAGCGTGCGGAGGGCTGGATCCCGCGAATAAATCGCGGGATGACAAATGAAGCCGTTTGGGTTGAATAGCCTCGGTCTTCGTACCGGCGAGGTCGAAACCACGTGGGAGGTGCGGAGATGAGTAATCCGGCGCTGGCTGCAGAGATGTCTCGTGACGAACGGCGTGTCCTCGAGGACTACGTCGCGGCGGTGCGCGCCCACTATGGAGATCGCCTCCGCGATATTTTGGTATTCGGCAGCCGCGCGCGGGGCGAGGCGCGAGAAGACAGCGACGTCGATGTGGCCGTCATCCTCAATGATCCCATCGAGGACTTCTGGCGCGAAAAAATAACGCTGACGGACCTAG
>JANOKV010000440.1:0-9592 GCA_031419415.1 Hyphomicrobiales bacterium
CGCAGCCAATTGAAGGCGAGCTTCAACAGGGCCTCGTCGTTCCTGACGAGCTCTTCGCGCATCGCCGGTTCGATCGCGTACTTGTCGAGGAATGTCGAATTGAACACGAAGGTGCGAAACGAATCGATGTCCGACGTCGCCATGTAGAACATGCGCTTCACGCGCTCATCGGGCTCCCGCCCCCAGGGGCCCCCGATCGAGCGCCAACTCGTCAGCTTCATCAGGATATGCATCCAGCCACGGTTCTGCTCGTCGTATGGCTCCACGCCTTGGCTCGCGCGATACTGATCGACGGTCTGCGCCTTGGGCTCTTCGTGGCCCCGACAGTGGCTTTCTTTGACGAGGAAATAGAAGTTCTCGGCGTCTTCCTTCCCCTCGAGCTTGAACGCGGCCAGTCCTAGCGGATAGTAGCGGCATGCGGCAGGCCGGTTCTCGTATACGGTGCAGCCTTCGGCCTCGTCGAGGAACACACACGGCCGTTCTTTACGGCCGTCCTGCTCGAGCATCTTGAGTTTGACGACCGGCATGTTCGACTTGTCGTGGACGGCCGGCGTGCCGAACAACCGCACGATGTCGGCGGGCCGGGCCTCGAAGTGGCGCGCCAACCGCAGCAAGTCGAAAGGGGTCAGCAAGATGTCGGTGTCGAAGCAGCAGGCGTTCCAGCACGACACGCCCTTGTGGCAATCGAAGCAGAGCGTGTCCTTGCCACTATAGCGAACCGGTTGCAGCGCCTCCGTGCTCGTTCCCTTGATCGCGGAGACGATCGGCACTTCCATATCGGCTTCGGCTTTTCGCCGCGCCATCTCGTCTTCAGCAAACATCTGGTCCTCCGGTTTGGGCGGACCTGCATCCTCGGGAAAAGACTCGTCGTCGGGGGCCGTCGGAGATTTTGGATCGGACATGGGACCAGCGCTATTTCTGCCTTACAATGCTTGATCTTAGTGGCCCACGCCCCGCATTGATACGCCCCCGCGATGTCGCAGCCACCCGCCTTGATCCGGGTCAATCCAATTTCTCGGCGTCGGCAGCCCTCACCCCTGCGGCAAGGTGCGATCGACGATGGCGCGCATATCGGCCGATCCGATGCCTTGACCGTAGGTCGTGCGTGCCGGGCCCCCGAGCCGCGTCGCAATGAAGGGATCGGCAATATAGGACGGCGCGTGCGCGTCGAGCAGTGCGCCCGCCGTCACCACGGCAAGTGTCTCGACGAACATGCGAGCGCGGCGGTCGAGATCGCGAGGTTCGTGCAAGAATGCCTGCACCCGCTGAAAGCCCGCCTTCAAGGGTGCGTTGTGCGCGACATTGTCGGCCAGCTCGTCGAGCACCATTTCAGCAGCCTCGGGTTCGCGTTGCAGCACGCGCAACACATCCAGCGCCATGACGTTGCCCGAACCCTCCCAGATCGCATTGAGCGGAGCTTCACGGTAGATGCGCGCCGCAATCCCCTCCTCCACGTATCCGTTCCCGCCGAGACACTCCATCGCTTCGCACGCGAGCGCCGGGACCAGTTTGCAGACCCAGTATTTGATGACCGGCGTCATCAGGCGACGCCACGCGCCGCCCTTCGTCGTGTGAGCCTGATCGAACGACCGCGCCAGTCGAAAAACCAGTGCCGTCGCGGCTTCTACATCCAGCGCCATGTCCGCCAGCACGCTGGTCATGAGCACGTGATCGACGAGCTTTTTCTGCATGACCGATCGATGGCGGGCGTGATGCACGGCATTGGCCAGCGCCAACCGCATCAATCCAGCCGACGACACGGCGCAATCTAGTCGCGTCTCAGTCACCATCTCGATGATCGCGGGCACGCCACGCCCTTCCTCGCCGATCATCTGCGCCCAAGCGCCGTGGAATTCCACCTCCGACGACGCATTGGAGCGATTGCCGAGTTTGTCCTTGAGGCGCTGGATGCGCAGTCCGTTGAGCGCGCCGTCGGGCGTAAAGCGCGGCAGCAAGAAGCACGACAAGCCACCCTCGGCCTGGGCCAAAACCAGAAACGCATCACACATCGGGGCCGACATGAACCATTTGTGCCCGGTGATCAGATACGCGCGACCCGGACCCCGTCCCGCGATGGGCACCGCAAGCGTAGCGTTGGCGCGCACGTCTGTGCCGCCCTGCTTTTCCGTCATGCCCATGCCGATCGTAACGCCTGCCTTAGCGTGGACCGGCTGAAACGACGGATCGTAGCGCCGAGACAGGATGCCGGGTAGCCACGCAGCGGCCACGTCGGGTTGCAGACACAGTGTCGGCACAGCGGCGTGCGTCATCGTGATCGGACACAGATGGCCCGGTTCCATTTGTGCGGCGAGGTAAGTGCCCGCCGCTCGTGCCACGACCACACCGGGCCGTGGCGTTGCGCCCGGAATGGCCAAATGCTCCCACGCCATCGCGCTTTGGCCGTGCCCGATGGTAGTGCGCATCAGCTCATGATAAGCTGGATGGAACTCGACCAGATCGAGGCGGTGGCCCTTGGCATCGTGTGTGCGCAGCCGGGGCACGACCTCGTTGGCGAGCCGCGCCAGATCGAACGCATCGGCCGAGCCGCACTGGGTGCCGAAGGCCGCCAGACCCGCATCCGCCTGTGGGCCACCTTCGCGCTGGACAGCCTCCATCAGCGCGCGATCCCTCGTATAGAGATCCACGTCGACGAAGGGCGGGCTCTGGTTGGTGACGTCGTGTGTGTCGAAGATCGACGCCATGCTCTGCGTCCCCGTTCTGCGAGCCCGCGGCAGCGGTCTCGGATCGGAGCATACTAGAGCATTTTCGACCGTCGTTTGTGTCTCCGCACGATCCGCCGACTATTCGCCGCGATCGGACCGCCGTGAAAACTCCGTCTGTCCACCGACCGCCAGAATGCGCGCCTGCTCCACCCAGTTCTCGCGCTCGATGCGGCCCTTGAAGTCGAGCACTTGGCTCACCCGGTCAATATCGGCCGACGACCAGTTGGCGATCTCCTCGTACCCGGTGATGCCCATCGAATTGAGCTTCTTTTCAATCAACACGCCAATGCCCCGAATCCGCTTGAGGTCATCGACGACCGCGAACCGTCCAGGACCCACGCTTCCCACACCCGTGCCTCGAGTCTCAGCCGTCGTCGACGGCGCATTCGGAGGACGAAACGATTCCGAACGCACCGACCGCAGGTTCGATAAGTCTGTGGTCCGCGCAGGCTCGTTGGCGTGGGCCGGCGTGGGGTTGGACGGAGCTTGCGGCGGCGTCGGCACGCTGGGTTGCGACCGTTGCGGGCTGAGCGTCGCCGACCTGGCGAACGCGGCCCTGTCGGACACGTCGGGCGTGGTGACGGTTCGCGTCGGCGTTCCAGCGGCGGCGACCGCTGGACGTGAAAGCCCCAACGCTTGGGGCGAAGGTGTCGATGTCTGGGATGCCGAACGCGTCGCGGCTGCTGCGGCCACAGCTGCCGCAGACGCTGCCGCAGTATCGTTTGTCGGACGCATCGGGCGCGCGATGGCAGGATTGGCGACGCCTTGTGCGGTCGGCGGACCGCTCGCAGCGGGCTGATTTTCGACGACCACTGCCCGCGTCGGCGTTGCTGTGGATTCAGCGTTCGGCGCGCCACGACGGTTTTGAGAAAGCTGACGCGAGAACGCCGTTTCCTCGCCCCGTGCGAGGATTTGCGCCTGCTCGATCCAGTTCTCCTGCTCGATGCGGACGTTGAACTTCAATGCGTTGCTGAGGCGCGCCACGTCTTCGGGCCGCCACGCCGCGATCTGCGCATAGCGCGTCACGCCAAACAGCGACAACGCAGCTTCGATTTGTTCATCGATGCCCTTGATCCGTTTCAGATCATCGGCTTGAGGCTGAGCATCTGCTTTCACTACGGGCGCAGGCGCGATCGGGGGTGCAGCCGGCGCTGCGACGCCCATCGGCTTGGCGGGCGCATCTTGCGGGATCGGCCGTGGCGCGACCGTCGTCACCGGAACTGGACCTGGAGCCGGAGCTTTTGCCGCCGGCTCGCCAGTACTCGGACGCGACACGACGGGTGTTGCTGCGGCGGGAGCGGCGGGTGGCGTTGCTGGTGGTCGTGCCGGCTCGATCGGGCGCGATGGCGTCGGAGGCGCGCTCACCACCGTCGCTGCAGGTGTCGGCCGGACAGTTGGCGGCGGCGTGGGGGCAACCGGTGGCTTCACAATCATGGGTGAGCGCAAGCTGGCTGGCGAGGTTCCAACAGCCACGGGCGGCGGCGTTTGGACGTTCTGTGGCGGGCGGGGTTGCGGCGTCATCTCGGGCACCGGCAGCGCAGTGCGCGGTTCGGCGGGGCGCGGATCGGGCGTCTTTGGCGCGATCACGACGGGTGCCGGGAGAGCCGTCGAAGGCTTCGGCGTGACTGGTGGCCCAGCCGTTGCAGTCGGCACAGCTCCCGTCGGCCGCGCCGTCGCCTGGCCGGGTCCGTCGAGCGCGCGCCGGAACCTCGCCGAAGCATCCTCCTCGCTCGGCGCATCGCGAGGCGGCGACGGTGGCGTGACGCGTGCAGCCGGCGCGGACGGCACGGGGATAGCGGCGGGTCCCCGCAGCGGAGCCGCCACTGGCAGAGACGGCGCAGCGGCCGGCACGCGCGATTGCGGCGGCGGTTCGAGCGTATCGGCGCGCCTGAACCCTTCGCGCGTCGGCGATAGTGGCGGCGTGGCCGGCGCAGGATTGCGGGCGATCGTCAGCGGCGCCGGCGGCGGCCTCACTGCGAGGGCAACGGCGGCAGGGACCGGCATGGTTTCGATGGACGGCGCACGCGACACCGTGGCGATCGACGCACTCGGAGCAGGCGCGCGCGCAACGGCCTCGGCCCCCACGACACCCTCGATCACATCGGTCTCCCGAGACCGGATCGCATGCAGGGAGCGACGCAGCACGCACGCCAACATGCAGCCCGCCAAATAGGCGACGCCGAGCAGCAGAAACGTCTGCAAGGTCAAGGCCGTCATCGCTCACTCCCTCCACACGCCACGCGGCGCGACGCCATCACGCGCGCCCGTCGTCGGGTTTGGCGCACGTCACCCAACCGACAGCGAAGCCGATGATGAATGCCGCGAGCACATACCAACCCAGTGTCACGAACAGGTAGGCCATCGCTCACCCCACTTCATTGCAGCCGTCCCGCACGGCTCCGACGGAACCGCGACAGAGCGACATTCGCGTCATTTTTCGACGACGTTAAATTCGATGCGTCGGTTCTTCGCTCTGTTTTCTGGCGTGTCGTTGGGAACGATGTTGCGCGACTGCCCGAAGCCGACGGCCTCCAATCGTGACCGTGGCACACCCTTCCCCACGAGATGATCGAGCACCGCCCGCGCCCGACGGTCTGCCAGGCGTTGATTGCGGTCGGGCGCGCCATCGCTGTCGGTATGGCCTTCGATCACGACCTTGAATTCGGGACAGTGCGCAATCACATCGGCGATCTTGACCAGTGTTGCATGACTGCCAGGATCGACGTCGGCCTTGGCGAACTCGAACAGAATGGTGCCCTGGCGCGCCACTGTCCGCAGACTGTCCTGGCACTTGGTTGCAACGTCGCGGCGCTTCTCGACTTCCGTCGCGGCCGCCGCAGCGGCCGCTGCCCGTTGCCGCAGCTCTTCCTCGACACGCCGCCGATCCTCGTCCGCTGAGGCGGCCGCCACACTCGGCTCGACTGCGGGCGTCGGAGGCAGGGGTGGTGGGAACGTGATCCGTGTCACCGTCGCACACGCGCCACCCGCCGCATCTCGCAAGGCCTCGCTCAACTGCTGCATGGACCGCTCGCTGTCGGCCACGCCAGTCACTTCGAGCCGACGGTCGATCAACACGGCGCGGCCTTTGTCGAGCTGGCGCAGGGTGTCGAACCCGAGCCCCAAGCACCGCTGCCACGTCTCCGCTTCGCCGGACCCGATCTCGAGCGTATCGCGAATTTCGCGGCCGAACGCCCGTCGCGCCGCAGCGACCAGCGCCGTTCGCGCGTCTTCGTTGGGGGCCCAACCCGTCAATACGATCGCACCGCCCTCGAGTGCGGCCTGCGTGACGTAAGGGCTGATGATCTGCGCAGCCGTGGTAATCTCGACGCTCGTCTCGTAGGACGCAGGCAACCGCTTCACTGCCGCCCGCAGCGCATCGGCTTTGCCCATCGACTCGGCGACGCCGACGACCGATACCGTCGCGTCCTTGATCTCGATGACCCCGCCCGTGAGATGGCCCAGTGCGCTGCCGATGCCGTCGAGCACCATCGCCACTTGCGGCGGCTGGCCACTGGCAAACGCTGCGCTGTCGTCGATGCGCGCTTTCGGCAGGCTCTTCTGCAACACGGCGCGCAGGCTCTTTCGTGCCCCATCGTCAGGGATATAGCCCGTGATCGCGACGCGATCGCCCGCCAATTCGAGGCGCGACACCCAAGGCTTCACCAGCGGGGCGCGCACCCCATTCTGACGCAACGTCACGCCCGTCGGCAATCCCGTCGCCAGGGTCGTGGTGGCGCTTTCATAGGCCCGCCCGTCGATCGCTTCCCCATGCAGGGACAGAGCCAACTGCTCCATGTCGACTTGCCCCTCTTTCAGGGCCACCAGTTGCTTCAAACCGAAGGCGATGCCAGCCAGCCATGTGTCGAGGGGCGGTGCGCCGCGCGTGATGACGAGCTTGTCCTCGATGCGCGCCGAGAGAAACGCCGATCGCACGAGATCGGCGATATCGCGACGGGCGGCGTCGCTCGGCACATGCCCCTCGAGCCGGATACGATTGCCGTCGCGGGTCGCGATCCAAACGTACTTGTCGACTTTGTCGATCAGCCCGGATCGATTTTCGATCGCCCGCACGCCCCAGATGTCGTGCGCCGCCTGCATCACCTTGGTGTGCTGCACGTCGTCGAGTGCGCGTCCTGTGAGAATTCCGTCTCGGCCGATAAATGCCACCTTGGCCCAGGTCACGCCACTGCGGGCGAGCATGGCTTCGACCTGTGCGCCGAGGTCCTTTTCGATGCTCTCGCGATGCGCCAGAACGGCCACCCACGCCAACATGGCGATCGGAATGGCCCCCCAAAGCCAGCGCCACGGATTACACTTCATCGTCGGATTCCCCTCACGCCGACCGAATTTTGCACCCCCCGAGACCGAAAACCGCGCCATGCGCTGGCCATCTACGCCACGAGAACCGTATGAATGCCTGCGCTCCGAAGCCCTCTGCCCCGCGCTCGGCGACGTCAGGCCCGCCACGCGAGCCGGCTCGTGCCGCCTTCTGCACTCGAGCGCACACTATAGGAGCCCGCCTGGGTCGTTCCAAGCGATCGAGACGCCAAGTGATTCGATCTTCTGCGCAGCGCGGCGTCGGGGTGACACTGCGACAACATTGTTCGCCTAAAATGCACACGCGATGCGCCTGTTCTAAGCGTCGCCGGGGTTTTCGGGACCTTTTCGGCCGCCTACCTTGCCCGCTCGAGCCAGCAAATCCGGCCGCCGCGCCCGCGTGATGCGTTCCGCCTCCGCCCGCCGCCACGCCGCGATGCGCCCGTGATCCCCCGACAGCAAGATATCGGGGATCGAGCGGCCCTCCCAATCCCGCGGCCGCGTGTACTGGGGGTATTCGAGCAGTCCGCCTTCGAAACTCTCCTCGGTGAGCGAGGCCGACGCCCCCATCACGCCGGGCAACAGACGCACACACGCATCGATCAATACCATCGCGGCCAACTCCCCACCCGACAGCACGAAATCACCAATCGACACCTCGCGCAGGCCGCGCGCCTCGATCAGGCGCTCGTCGATGCCCTCGAAGCGCCCGGCCAGGAGAATGACACCCGGCCCCTGTGCGAGTTCTCGCGCGAGTGGCTGGCCGAGGGGTTCACCCCGCGGCGAAAGGTAGATCAAGGGCGTCCCGTCGATCGCTTGCCCGCGCGCGGCATCGATAGCCGGCCCGACGACATCGGCACGCATCACCATTCCAGCGCCGCCGCCAGCGGGCGTATCGTCAACCGTGCGGTGTCGTCCCAATCCGAAGTCGCGCAGATCGATCGTGTCGAGCCGCCACACACCGCCGACCAGGGCTTGCCCCGACAACGACACCCCCAACGGTCCCGGAAACATCTCGGGAAAAATCGTGAGCACGTGGGCGTGCCAGACGGGACGGGGCGCATCGACGTTGGTCACGGGGCTTTTCCGCTCTTCGGGCTTCGAGACTTGCAAACGTTGCCACGCATAAGCTCTCCAGCTGCCGGTGGCTAGTCGTGCGCCCTATACCCAGACTGGCCAGCGCCCTGTACTGTCCAGTGTCGATTTGGGACCGATGGTGGCCCATCAGCACACGACCAGAGGACAATGCGCATGCCGGTTGGCGACGAGACGCGACCCAACATGCCGCTCGCCGGCATCACCGTCATCGATCTGGGACAAATCTATCAAGGCCCCTACGCGACGTTGTTGATGGCCAAGGCTGGCGCCAACGTCATCAAGGTGGAGCCGTTGACCGGGGAACCCGTGCGGCTGCGCGCCAAAGTGGCCAAGAGCGCCACCTTCCCCTTCGCCATGCTGAACTCCAACAAGCGCGGCATCACGCTCGACTTGAAATCGGCCAAGGGGCGCGAGCTTCTGAAGCGCATGGTCGCCAAAGCCGATGTGCTGCTGGAGAACTTCGCGCCCGGCGTCATGGACCGCTTGGGGCTCGGTTATGCTGTGCTGCGCGAGGTCAACCCCGGCCTCGTCTACGGCTCTGGCACCGGCTACGGCCTCGACGGCCCGGATCGCGACAACCTCGCCATGGACCTCACGGTACAAGCCGTCTCCGGCATCATGAGCGTCACCGGCTTTCCCGACGGACCACCCTTGAAGGCCGGTCCGGCGGTCGTCGATTTTCTCAGCGGCATCCATCTCTATGCCGCTGTCGTCACCGCCCTTTACGAGCGCACGATCACCGGCAATGGACGGCTCGTCGAAGTCGCGATGCAGGAAACCGTCTATCCGGCGCTCGCCTCCAACTTGTCGTTTCTCTACAATTCCGAAGGTGGCGTGCCACCCCGCACCGGCAACAAGCACGGCGGCCTCGCCATCGCGCCCTACAACGTCTACGCGACGGCCGACGGCCACATGGCGATCAACGTCGTCAAGGAAAGCCACTGGGAAGGGCTGCTCGACGCCATGGGTCGGTCCGAGCTGAAAGCCGACCCGCGGTTCAAGACCAACGCCACCCGCGTCGCGCACATGGCGATCGTCGATGGCCTCGTGGAAGATTGGTCGAAACGCCTGCCGCGCGACGAAGTGATGGCGCAGTTGAAAAAATACCGTGTGCCATCGGCTCCGGTGCGCAACCTGCGCGAGGTCATGAACGACCCGCACATGCACCAGCGCGGTATGCTCGAGTGGATCGACCACCCCGAACTGGGCCGCATCGTGGTGCCCACATCTCCCTTGCGCTACCACGGCGCCGACAAGGTCAAGACCGTGCCCTCGCCCACCGTCGGCCAGCACAACGACGAGGTTTACGGCAACTGGCTCGGCCTCAGCGCGGACGAAATCGCGGGGCTGCGGGCTGAAGGCGTCATCTAAATCCGACCGCTCGGCGCTGCGAAACCCACAACCCGTCTTCCCATCCGGGGCTTCGTTGTCCTAACCTCTCTGTGCGCATTCAA
>JANOKV010000441.1:0-5528 GCA_031419415.1 Hyphomicrobiales bacterium
CCAAGAAGGGCCTCGGCGGCGCGCAGGAAAAATCGTGGGCGCGCTATGATCTGCCCGCGCGGCGCACCAATTGGGGAAAATACGTCGACCGCTTCAACGCCGATAAAGAACCCAACGAGCCCAATCGGTTCGGCTGGATCGTCGAAGTCGATCCCATGAATCCCAACTCCGTGCCGGTGAAGCACACCGCGCTGGGCCGGTTCCGACACGAGGGTTGCGAGAACGCGATCACGCGCGATGGCCGCGTCGCCGTCTACTCGGGCGACGATGATCGCGGCGAGTTCGTCTACAAGTTCGTGACGGCGGGCAAGTATGATGCGGGCTATCGCGTCGGCAACATGACATTGCTGTCGACCGGCATCCTCTACGTCGCGCGCTTCGATGCGAACGGTTCGGGCGCGTGGTTGCCGTTGGTGCACGGCCAAGGTCCACTCACGGCCGCCAACGGTTTTACCTCGCAAGCCGATGTGCTCATCGACACGCGACTGGCTGCCACCGCTGTCGGCGCGACGCCGATGGATCGTCCGGAAGATATCGAACCCGGTCCCGGTGGGCGCGTCGTGTTGGCGTTGACCAACAATGCCGAACGCAAAGAGGGCGCCCAGGACGCGGCCAACCCGCGCGGCCCCAATCCTCACGGCCACCTCATCGAGCTGTTGGAGGAGGGCGCCGACTTCGGCGCGACGACCTTCAAGTGGTCGGTGTTGGTGCTGTGCGGTGATCCAGCCAAACCCGAGCACAAGGCCAAATGGCATCCCGACACGACGGCCGACGGCTGGTTTTCCGCGCCCGACAACGTCGCGTTCGATCCGGCCGGCCGCTTGTGGATCGCGACCGACCAGGGCACGAGCTGGGCGAAACTGTCCGGCAAATCCGACGGGCTCTACGCGGTGGAGTTCGAGGGCGAAAAGCGCGGGTTGTCCAAGTTGTTTTTCCGCTGCCCCATCGGCGCTGAAATGTGCGGGCCACGCTTCACCGCCGAAGGCACGACCCTCTTCCTCGCCGTGCAACACCCCGCCGCCGACGGCGCCGCCGACTTCAAACCCTTCGCCAAATCCTCATCGGCCGACGACCCCGCCACCCGCTGGCCCGACTTCAAACCCGACATGCCACCGCGGCCGTCGGTGGTGGTGGTGACGAAGAAGGGGGGCGGGAGGATCGGGTGAGGAAGGACAGAGAGGGCGAGTGTGGAGGGTGACTTAGCCGTGTAGAACGCGAGGGTGTCTGAGACTGAACTGCCTGTGCGGACGGTGGCAATCCTCATTTGTGCGACCCTTCCCCTTGTCATGCTCGGGCTTGGCCCGAGGACCCATCGGGCAGGAGGTAGGTGGATCAAAAATCAGGCCTCGCATCGGCAAAGCACGCAGCAAATCGCCGTCGACCGAGCAAGCGGATGGCTGGGTCCTCGGACCAAGTCCGAGGATGGCACTAATTGACGTCCCAATGATGTCAGGCGAGCTGTCACCCACCACCACCCGATTGCACCCCCTCAGTCGGAACCTGCTATACCCCCGAGCTGATCCCCCCGACCGTTCGAACCCGCCGCCCCGGAGACCCAGCCCCCATGTCGAGCGCACCGCGCCAGATCACCATGGTCGCCTTCATGCAGGCGCAGAACTGCTCGAACTACGTCGGCTCCTGGCGGCATCCGTCGACGCCTAACGATTTCCTCACGGCGGCCTACTTCCAGCGCATGGCGCGCGTGCTCGAGGAGGGCAAGTTCCACCTGGCGTTTTTCGATGATCGGCTGGCCATGCCCGACCGCTACAAGAATGACCACGTCGAATCCGTCGAAGGCGGCGTGCGCGTCGTCAAGCTCGATGTCATCACCATCATGACGGTGATGGGGCTCGCGTCTTCCAAGCTCGGCATCGGCGGCACGGGCTCGACCACTTATTTCGACCCGTTCCACATCGCGCGCGCCTGGGGCACGCTCGACCACATGATCGGCGGGCGCGCGGCGTGGAACGTCGTCACCTCCGTCAACGACGGTGAGGCGCTGAACTTCGGCCGCGAGGAACATCTCGAACACGACTTGCGCTATGACCGCGCCGACGAGTTCATGGAAGTCGTGCTCGGCCATTGGGATACCTGGGAAGACGACGCGCTCATCCTCGACAAGAACGGTCGTTTCGCCGACGGCAAAAAAGTGCACCGCCACGATCACGTCGGCCAATACTACAAGTCGCGCGGACCCTTCACCGTGCCGCGCACGCCGCAAGGCCGCCCGGTGATCATCCAGGCCGGCCAATCCGGGCGCGGCATCGATTTCGCAGCCCGCTGGGGCGAACTGGTGTTTGCCTCCTATCGCAGCCTCGACAATGCGAAGGCCAGCTACCGCATTCTCAAGGACGCTATCGCCAGCCACGGCCGCGACCCCGATAGCGTGGTCGTCGCGCCGGCCTGCTACGCCATCGTCGGCGAGACCCGCACGATCGCCGAGGAAAAGTACGCGCTGGCCGAAAGCCTCGCCCAACCTATTGACACGCTGTCGCTGCTGTCGGAGGCGATCAACTTCGACTTCGGCTCCAAGTCTATGGACGAGCCGTTCACAGACGCGGAATTGGCCAAGCTGTCGGGTATGCACGGGATGCGCGACCGGGTCATCCAGTCGTCGGGCAAGCGCAATCCTACGGTGCGCGACTTCGTCGAACATTCCGGGCGGGGCCGCATCCGCGAACAACCCTTGTTCACGGGCAACCCCAAGGATGTCGCCGACCAGATGGAAACCTGGTTCACCGAACGGGGCTGCGATGGCTTCGTGCTGGCCGCGACCCATATGCCGGGCAGCTACGAGGAGTTCGTGCGATTGGTGGTTCCAGAGCTGCAACGGCGCGGTCTCTACCGGAACGACTACCGGGGCACGACGTTGCGCGAAAACCTCGGTTTGGAAAAAGCGACCAGGGGAGACTGGCGGCGGGCTTCCGGGCGGGGTTAGTAAACGAAACCTTAATCTTCGCCATGTTTCGATGCGATTGTCCAAATGCCATTGCGCGGCCAAAGTCGCGACCATATGTGGCAGCAGGGCGTTGCATCTGCACAAAGCAGGGGCAAAGTGGTAGACAAGTCGGCGAGCATAGGGCTCGGCGTTGGCGAATGGGATGAGGCTGCAATGTTTGACGGGAATCGGTCGCCGCTCATGAGCACCCACGGCGCGAAAATCGCGATCGGCCTTCGTGGCGGCCTGATGGCCACCGGTTGTATCGTGGCGCTGGCGCTCTTTATGGAGACAACCGCCGCCCAGGCTCCGACCGAAGAAACCCGGCCCGAGCAGGTTACGACCCAGCCCGCGAGCCAAGCCGAACCCGCCACGACCGCCCCTTTCCCCGACCCGCCGCGCAATTCGGCCAGCCAAGGCGCGACCCCGCCACCGGCAGCCCAACCCACCCCCTCGGTCGGCCAAGTCGAGGCCAAGCCCGCAGCAGAACCCGCGCCCATGGCCGTTTCCGCGTCTTCGGCCACAACTCCGGCCATCGATCCGATTACCTTGGACGCCCGTCGCCAATTGGCCGCTCAGGTCGCCAAGAGCCGTCTCGCACCCGTCGATCGCGCCGCACTGGCGGCCTTCTTCGAAGCCGTGTTACAACCGGTGTGGGTCGCGCGGGATGGTCTGACGAAGCGCGGCGCGGATGCCGCCGCAGAAATCGCGCGCGGCGGGGACTGGGGGCTCGACGCCACAGTGTTCGACCTGCCGACCACGCTCGCCGCCGGAGCACCGGTCGAGACGTTGGCGGCAGCCGAAGTGCAAATCGGGATCGCCGTTCTCCAGTATGCGCGCCAAGCCCGCGGTGGCCGCGTCGACCCTGCGTCCATCAGCGTCAACATCGACATGCGCGCGCCGGCCGTCGAACCGGCGAAGGTTCTGGCGAGCATCGCGACAGCGTCCGATGCCGGCGCAGCCTTGCGTCGCCTGCATCCCCAGCACGAGGGCTTCAAGCGTCTCCAGAAAGCGCTCGTTGATTTGCGCAACGGTAAAACGCCGCCGGTGGACGCCAGCGCCATCGTCGACGAGGAAAAACCGGTCGGCAAGCGGTCCGCCAAAGCGGAGCCCAAAGCGCCAGCCAAACCCGCTTCGCGCAGCGATACGGAACAGCGTCTGCTGGTCAACTTGGAGCGCTGGCGCTGGATGCCCGAAAACCTCGGCGCCTTCCATGTCGTCGACAACGTCCCCGAGCAGATGACGCGCGTCTACAAGGACGGCGCCGTCGTCCTCAACGAGAAGATCGTAGTCGGCAAAACGAATACGCCGACGCCGTCGTTTTCGTCCGACATGAAATACGTCATCTTCCACCCGACCTGGGGCGTGCCTGAAGGCATCAAGACCAACGAGATCGCCCCGCAACTGCGTCGCTACTCTGGCGGCGGTGGCGGCGGCAACTGGTTCTTCGGCGGCGGCGGCGGTGAAGGCGGCGCTTCTCGCGTTCTGGCCCGCCATCAGTTGAAGGTCTCCTTCAACGGGCGCGATGTCGATCCCGACAGTGTCGACTGGTCGTCGGTGGATGTGCGTAAGTATCAGTTCACGCAGCCACCCGGTGCGCGCAACGTGCTCGGCGTCGTGAAATTCCGCTTCCCCAACCGTCACGACGTCTACATGCACGACACGCCGGAAAAGCACTTGTTCGCGCAATCCAGTCGCGCGTTCAGCCACGGCTGCATGCGCGTGCAGAACCCGATGCGGCTGGCCGAAGTGCTGCTCGCCCACGACAAGGGTTGGTCGGCGGATCGTGTGCAGAGCATGCTCGGCCGCACCGGACCGATCGACGTGACGTTGGATAAACCGATCCCGGTGCACATCGCCTACTTCACCGCCACTGTCGATGACCAGGGCGCGCTCAAAACCCACGGCGATCTCTACGGCATGGATCAACGCGTCGCCTCGGCGCTCGCTGGCCGGCCCATCGCCTTGGCGGCCCCCAAGCCGCCCGCAGAGCCGGTCGCGCGTCGCGAGGTCCAGAAGCAGAAGAATGACTCGACGACCCAGTCGAGTGCGCGTGCGCCCTTCAATCCGTTCCTGTCCAACTAAGCGCGTTACGGGTCGTCGTCGCACGAGAAACACATTTCGCGTATCCGCGTTCCCCCCTCACTTCGGCCGTACTGCCGAGGGAGGGGAGATTTGGCATTGCGCTCAGGCTTTGCGTCGTTTCGATTTGTTTCCCGGGGATTTCGAGCATGACGTGGACACGTGAATTTCGGCGGTGTGCTGCGGCGCTGACGGCATTCGTGCTGATCCTCACGGGGACGGTCGCGTCACGCGCCGGCCCAACGCTGCTCATCGACACGTCGACGGGCGAAGTGCTCGCGAGCGAGAACGCTGACGCCACATGGTTTCCGGCATCGCTGACCAAATTGATGACCGCTTACGTCGCCTTCGAGGCCGTCAAGTCTGGCAAGATCGCCTGGAATGGTCCGCTCGCGCTCTCGGACAAGGCGCGCGGCCAGCCAGCGACGCGCATCGGCCTCAAGCCGCATATTCCGCTGACGATCGAAGGCGGTGTGCGCGGCATGATCATGCGCTCGGCCAATGATTT
>JANOKV010000442.1:0-4493 GCA_031419415.1 Hyphomicrobiales bacterium
CTGTGTGCAATCGTCGCTGCGACCCCGATGCGCTAAAAATCTTCACAAGAACATGCACCCGCAACTAGCGTCGCTCTCATAAATCAGAGTATTCCATACCTTCAGAATCGAATCATTGGAGTTTTGCTCCGCGTGTCGGTCTGAGTAAACGCAAAAAGTCTGTAATCCGTACAATCGGATGACCATTGGGAGGATGCCAAGCATGGATGGGGCACGATATTGGGCGCGAACCAGCGCCCTGATGTGGACGATGTTCGCCCTTTGGGTGGTTTTCAGTTTCGTCGTTCACATGTTCGTAGAAAAGCTCAACACAATCACCGTTCTAGGCTTTCCCCTCGGCTTCTATATGGCCGCGCAGGGCTCGCTCGTCTTTTTCGTGATCATGCTGTTCGTGTTCGCCAAGCGACAGGACGTCATCGATCGTGAAGAAGGCGTGGCGGAAGATATGTGAGGGGAACGAACATGACGACTCAAACCAAAGCCGATAGCGGCAGTTTTATCAACAATCTCGGAAAAATTTACGGCATCTATACGGGCGGCTTCTTCGGCTTCGTGATCATTCTGGGCCTGTGCGAATACTTCGGCATGCCCAACCACCTGATCGGCTACGGCTTCGTGTTTCTGACGATCGCCGTCTATGCCGTCATCGGAGTGCTATCGCGCACGGCGGACTCGGGCGAGTACTACGTTGCCGGCCGGACTGTGCCAGCCTTCTATAACGGAATGGCGACCGGCGCTGACTGGATGTCTGCCGCGTCGTTCATCGGCATGGCAGGCACGTTGTTCCTGCTCGGGTATGACGGACTTGCTTTCGTGCTGGGTTGGACGGGCGGCTTCGTGCTGGTTGCGATCCTGATTGCGCCGTTCTTGCGTAAATTCGGAGCCTACACGGTGCCGGACTTCTTTGCGGCGCGCTATGAGGGCAACCTACCGCGCTTCCTGGCCGTCGTCGTGCTGCTGGCTTGCTCGTTCACTTATGTCGTCGCACAAATCGTCGGCACGGGCCTCATCGCCCAGCGCTTCCTCAACATGGACTTCGAACTTGCGGTCTATGTCGGTCTCGGCGGTATTCTGCTGTGCTCGATGCTCGGCGGCATGAAGGCAGTGACCTGGACCCAGGTTGCGCAGTACATCGTGCTCATCGTCGCCTACCTGATCCCGGTGATCTGGCTTTCGGCCAAGAAGTACGGCATTCCTGTACCGCAGCTCACGTACGGCCAGGCGCTGGCCGACATCACGGCGCTCGAGAAAAAGATGGTGGCAGACGGCCTCGCTGTCGGTCTAAATCTGCAAACTGGCGCGGGTCTCAAGCCGCATACGACACCGTTCATCAATTACTCGCCAGCCAACTACTTCGCGTTGATCTTGTGCTTGATGGTCGGCACGGCTTCGCTGCCGCACGTCCTGATGCGCTACTTCACCACCCCGTCGGTGCGTGATGCGCGCAAGTCGGTCGCTTGGTCGCTACTCTTCATCTTCCTCCTCTACTTCACGGCGCCGGCCTATGCGGCGTTCGCGAAACTCGAAGTGTACTCGCTGATCGCCAAGAAGACGTCGATTGGTGACCTGCCGCAGTGGATCTACACCTGGGGCAATGCCGAACTCGTGTCGGTGTGCGGCAAGTTTGCGAAGATCAAGGCCGACGTAATCGCCACCTGTCAGGCAATTGCCGGGCACCCTGGTTTTCTGCGTCACCAGGACTTGGGCCTCAACCCCGACGCCATCGTGATCTCGACACCTGAGATCGCGGGTCTACCGTATGTCATCTCCGGCCTCGTCGCGGCCGGTGGTCTGGCGGCGGCGCTTTCGACGGCGGACGGTTTGCTGCTCGCCATCGCCAACGCACTCAGTCACGACCTGTACTACAAGACAATCTCACCAATGAAGCGGGAGCTGCGCTGGGCGATCAACGGGTTGGCCGTTCTGGCGGCGCTTTATGGGCTCTACTGGCTGTTTGCGACCGGTTTGCCGATCGCTGGCGTCGTTCGACGAGACGTCCTGCTCGGCATTGTCGTGGCTGTCGTCCTGGGTATCACGGCGATGGTCTGGAACAAGTCAGACGAGATTGGCAAGCGCCTGCTCGTCTCACGGGTGCTTCTGTTGGTCGTGGCGGCGTTCGCGGCAGCAACGGCGGCCACGCGTCCCGCCGACATCGTCGCGATGGTCGCTTGGGCGTTCTCCCTGGCCGCAGCCGGCATCTTCCCGGCGTTGGTTCTGGGCGTGTGGTGGAAGGGTGCAACCCGGGCAGGCGCCATCTGGGGTATGATCGTCGGCTTCCTGCTCTGCCTGTTCTACCTCGTCACGACACGGTATTGGCCCCACATCGGCGTCCAGTACTTCGGAATGTCGTCGCTGCTCAACCCAGTGACCGGCAATCCGTTGATCTCGTCCGCCGATATGATCAAGCACCTGGCCGATCCGAAGATCGCCAATGGTCCGGTGCTGATTAGTAACCCGTTGGCCTCGAGGGTTGGTTGGTTCAACATCAACAACATCTCCTCGGCGCTGTTCTCACTGCCGATCGGCATGGCCACGATCTGGATCGTGTCCAAGTTCAGCCAAGCACCCTCGGCAGAGGTCTCCGCCATGGTCGACGAAGCCCGCCGGCCCAAAGGCGAGCAGATCTACAAGGAGAGCGGTGCGGCCGTAGCGCACTGAGCACAGCCTGCCGCAATGGCCAGACAAAAAGCGGGCGGGGCCTTTTGCGCCCCGCCTTTTCTCTAGGAAGACAGCGTTTCTAGCTGGGGAGGGCTGCACGTCGCCATGAACCTTCAGGACAGCTTTCTCGCCCACTGGTATTTTCACCTGCCCAATCTCGCCATGGCCGCGATGATCTACACGCTGGCGGGGCGCTGGGTGCTCGAACTCTTTTTCGCCAAACGGCCCGATGCCGTTATCCTGCAAGTCTTTCGCA
Organism: Hyphomicrobiales bacterium; assembly: GCA_031419415.1. GTDB lineage: Bacteria > Pseudomonadota > Alphaproteobacteria > Rhizobiales > Hyphomicrobiaceae. The sequence continues at coordinate 2,915 of JANOKV010000442.1, forward strand.
GCGTCACCGACCCCCTCCTTCGCCTAGTGCGGCTCGTGACACCGCAAATCGTGCCGAATGGGGTCATTATCGTTTTCACGGCAGTTTGGCTGTTGGCGCTGCGCATGATGTGGTTTCTCACATGCGTCGCCTTCGGCATGCGCCTCAAGATCGGAGGTTGAGCGATGGCCGACGATCTGTTGGAACGCGAACAGACGATGCAGCGTGACGTGCTGCTGGTGGCCACTGCCGCCACGTCCCTGCTCAATGGCCAATCGTGGTCGCCACTTTTCGATCCCGTTTTTTTTCTGATGCGCCCGTTCGTGGCGCAGATCGTGACGAGCCCGCTCATCCTGTTTTATCTGAGTTCGGTTTTCGTCTCGCTGATGACCCTGCTGATCGCGGGGATTCCAGCCGCACTCTACGAGCGCTATCGGGGGGAAACGCAGAGCAGTCCCATGTCGATCGGGATCTGGTTTGTGGCCACCGCGCTGCTATCCTACCCCTCCATTTCGAGTTTCTTTTCCGATCTGTGAACCGACGACAGGCGGTCGCCCGGGCATGTTGGAGCGTATCGAACAGGTGGCGCGTTTTTCGGTCGGTCGCGGGTGCGGCTTTGCTGCGATCGGCATATTGACGTTCTTCGTGGGTCTGTCGTCCGATCTGGCGCTCGCATTGAAGAGTGCGGGCGTGCTCGGCCTGATCGTGTGCTTTGTTTTACTGGGGAAGGCCCAGCGCGCGCGCACGCAGCCCTACAAGCGCACCGAGGTCTGGATTCTGTTGAAACCGCCAGAGCGACCTCGCGCCGAGATCGCCCAGCAGTTGATCGGCACGGTTTTGCGCGAAACTTATATCTCCTTCGCGCTTCATGCCGCGATCTTTTCCGCCCTGTCCTTGGCCAGTTCCCTCGGCTTCCACCTTCTGCGCGCGGCCTGAGCAAATGTGGTCTAGCGAGCGGCCGCGGTTAACCGTTTCCTGGCATTATGCCAGGCTTGGCATTCGCTTTCGTCCAGGCGAGGAGCACGCATGAGCACCGCCGACTTCGATCTCGTCGTCATCGGCGGTGGCGTCAACGGCTGCGGAATTGCCGCCGATGCGGCCGGGCGGGGTCTGCGGGTGCTGCTTGCCGAGCGCGATGACTTGGCGTCGGGCACATCCTCGGCGTCGTCGAAATTGGTGCACGGCGGACTGCGCTACCTCGAACACTACGACTTCCGGCTGGTCCGCGAGTCCCTGATCGAGCGCGAAGTCCTGCTCGCCAAGGCCCCGCATATCGTGTGGCCAATGCGTTTCGTGCTGCCACAAGCGCCGGGATCGCGGCCGGCATGGCTGATCCGCGCCGGTCTTCTGCTTTACGATTTGCTCGCGCGCCGACGCGTCATTCCTCGCTCGCGCAGGATCGATCTGCGCAGTGATCTGGCCGGACGATCGTTGCGCGAGGGTCTATCACAGGGGTTCTCTTACTGGGACTGCTGGGTCGACGATGCGCGCCTCGTCGTGCTCAACGCGCGGGCGGCCGCTGACCGTGGCGCTGAAATTCTGACCCGCACCCCCGTGGTGGGCATCGAGCCGGACGGCCACTTCTGGCGCGTGCGGATCG
>JANOKV010000443.1:0-8020 GCA_031419415.1 Hyphomicrobiales bacterium
GGGGGCCTCGCCCGCACCCTCGGCCTCGAGACTTGAGCGAAGAACCCGACTGAGACCAATGACCCGAAAACAGCGCCGCGCCACGTTCATTGCTGCAGCCGTCGCCATCCTCGGGGTGGCGCTGGCGCTCGTGCTGGTCGCGCTGCGTGACACCATCACCTACTTCCGCACGCCCAGCGAGATCGTGGCCAAACCCCTGCCGGAAGGCCTCCGCTTTCGGTTGGGTGGGCTTGTCGCCGAGGGCAGCGTCAAACGAGGCGCTGGCGCTGAGGTGGAATTTGGCGTGACCGACACGCTGCACGCCATCGTCGTCGTCTATCGTGGTATTCTTCCCGACCTCTTTCGGGAGGGGCAAGGGGTCGTGACGGAAGGTCGCCTGGAGGCCGACGGACGGTTTCGCGCCGACAGCGTGCTCGCCAAACACGACGAGACCTACATGCCGCCCGAAGTCGCCAAGGCACTGAAGGAAAAAGGCGTGTCGCTCGGCAAAGGCGCCAAGCATCCAGCCAGTGAACCCGCATCGGCGAAGGCGTCTTCGCCCGACACCCGAGAGCCGAAACGCCCATGATCGTCGAACTCGGCCACTTTGCCCTCGTCCTCGCGCTCGTCGTCTCTGGGCTACAGATGGTGGTCCCGCTGTGGGGGGCACGCATCGGCGAGGTGCGCTACTTGGCCGTCGCCGTGCCTGCGTCACTCGCGCAACTGGCCCTTCTGTGCCTGTCGTTTCTGGCGCTCACCATCGCTTACGTGACGAGCGACTTCTCCGTCGCCAACGTCTGGGCCAACTCGCATTCGGCCAAGCCGATGCTCTACAAGATCTCAGGCGTTTGGGGAAACCACGAAGGGTCGATGCTGCTGTGGGTGCTGATGCTGGCCCTGTTCGGCGCGCTCGTGGCTCTGTTCGGGTCCAATCTGCCCATGCGTCTGCGGGCCGTCGTATTGGCCATCCAGGGCGCCATTGGATTTGCGTTCCTGGCTTTCATCATCGCCACGTCGAACCCCTTCCTGCGCCTCTCTCCCGCGCCGCTCGATGGGCAGGGTCTCAATCCCGTCCTCCAAGACCCCGCCTTGGCGTTCCACCCGCCGTTTCTCTATGCGGGCTACGTGGGCTTTTCGACGGCCTTTTCGTTCGCGATCGCTGCACTCCTCGAGGGTCGAACGGATGCGGCTTGGGCCCGGTGGGTGCGGCCCTGGACGCTCACGGCCTGGATGTTCCTGACGGTCGGCGTCGCCATGGGCTCCTGGTGGGCCTATTATGAGCTCGGCTGGGGCGGATGGTGGTTCTGGGACCCGGTGGAGAACGCCTCGTTCATGCCGTGGCTCGCCGGCACCGCGTTGCTGCATTCAGCACTCGTCATGGAGAAGCGCGAAGCTCTCAAGGTCTGGACGATCCTGCTCGCGATCCTGACCTTCTCTCTGTCGCTGATGGGCACCTTCCTGGTGCGCTCCGGCGTGCTGTCGTCGGTCCACTCGTTCGCGGTCGATCCCCAACGCGGCGTCGTGATCCTGGCCATTCTGGTGATCGCGATCGGCGGCGCGCTGACCTTGTTTTCGTTGCGCGCCGGAGAGATGCGCCGGGGCGGCCTGTTTGCGCCGATCTCGCGAGAAGGCAGTCTCGTCCTCAACAACATTCTGCTTGCGACCGCCACCGGCACTGTCCTTGTCGGCACGCTTTATCCGTTGGCGTTGGAAGCGGTGACCGGTGAAAAAATTTCGGTCGGCGCGCCCTACTTCAATTCAACGTTCGGACCGTTGATGGTGCCCCTCCTACTGGCCATGCCATTCGGCCCGATGCTCGCTTGGAAACGCGGCGACATGAACGCGGCCTTCGAGCGGTTGCTGTTCGCCGTAGGCGCCACCGCACTGGCCGGCGCCATGGCCTTCGCATTTTTCTACCGAGGACCATGGCTCGCCCCCTTCGGCATCGCCCTGGGCGTGTGGGTGGTCGCTGGCGCCATCTCCGACGTCGCAACCCGCAGCAAGGTCGGCCGTGTCCCGCTTCGCGAGGCGCTGCGCCGGTTCACCAACCTGCCGCGATCGAGCCACGGAACGTGGGTGGCGCATGCCGGCGTCGGCATCATGGTGATCGGCATTGTCGCAACGTCGGCCTGGCAAGAGGAAGTCGTGCTGCCCATGAAGCCGGGCGAACGCGCCCAGATCGGCGGCTTCGAGCTGGTCATGACAGGAACCGCGCCTGTCACGGGCCCGAATTACACCGAACTGGTCGGGCGGTTCAACGTCACGCGCTATGGCGCGCCGGTTACCGAATTACTGCCCACCAAACGCCTCTACGACACCCCCAAGACCTCGACGACCGAAGCTGGAATCCACGTATCGTGGCGGGGCGATCTCTACGCCGTGCTCGGCGATGAGCAGCAGGGCGGCGGTTGGGCGGTGCGCCTCTATTTCAATCCCTTGGTGCGCTTCATCTGGCTCGGCTGCATCATCATGTTCTTGGGCGGCGCCCTGTCGCTCAGCGATCGTCGATTGCGCGTGGGGGCACCGCGTCGCGCAAAGCGTTCCGCTTTAGCGCAGCCTGCGGAGTAGCCGATGACCGCTCGCCGCTCGATCTTGTCCTGGATGGTGGTTCTGCTGGCCCTCGTGGTCTGGCCAGCAGGTGTCTGGGCAGTCCAGCCCGATGAAATTCTACCCGACCCCGTGCTCGAATCCCGCGCCCGTGGTCTCTCGGCAGTATTGCGCTGCCTCGTCTGCCAAAACCAATCGATCGACGACAGCAATGCACCGCTGGCGCGCGATTTACGCTTGCTGGTCCGGGAGCGCCTCAAATCAGGCGACAGCGACGCCCAAGTGCGCGATTTCGTGGTCGCACGGTATGGGACGTTCGTGCTGTTGCGCCCCCCGCTGACCACCGGCACCTTGCTGCTCTGGATCACGCCTCTCCTTCTGCTCGTCGCTACCGGGTCCATTGTGTGGACGCACCTGCGGCGCGCCCGACAGGCGCCAGCCGCCCCACTCCAACCTCTCACTGCTGAAGAAAAGGCCCGCCTCGACCGCCTTCTCGCCCGCGAGAGCTGACCCGTTCGGGTTTATTGCCGTGCCGGTTGCGCTGCTGCCGGGGTCGTGGGCGTACCGGTGCCAGGCAACGACCACAAGGTGTGGGCTGCCGCATCGCCGCCCATGAAGGTGCCGGGGAAATTGCCGCCCCACCGCTCAACCTTTTTGTACTCGACGACGAGCGGATGGCTGGCCAGGGCTTGGCCCATGATGCGAATGGCGTCGGCTTGCGCTTCACCCTGCACCTTGATTTCGTAGGCCCGGCCGTCCGCCCGTAGCTTGTCGGCATCGCGCTGCGCCATTGCGGTCTGTGTCACCTGCGTCGTCGTCAACCGCTGCCGATCGAGCACGTATTTTTCGGTTTCCGCCTGCTCGCGCGCCACCTGTTTGTCCCGAATAGCTTTGGTATATTCCGGCGGAAAACCGATATTGACGACGGAAAAACCGGTAATCTGCACGTCGTCGGGCATACGGGCCGCGAACAGTTTCTGCGACAGATCGCGATATTCGGTTCGTTTGCGCAGCAGATCGTTGACGGTGTAGCCGCTGGTGACGCCCTTCACGGCGTCGTTCAGGCGGGGTTGAATGATGCGCGCCTCGAACTGCGCGAGGGAGCCGAACTGAACGTAGAGATCCTTCACGTTGGTTCGCTTCACGAGCCAGTTCACAGTAACTTTCACTGGCAGTTCGAGCGGATCCTGGGAGGCCGCCTCCAATACGATCGTGAATTCGCGCTCACGGACCTCCATTACTTCGACGGTGTCGGCATAAGGAACCTTGATGTGCAGCCCGGGATCGACGACGTCGATGACATTGCCGAAACGCTTGACGATACCGACGTGGCCCGCATCGATGCGATAGATGCCCGACCAGACGACCAGCAGGGCCACGATGACGATAACGGCGGGAATAATCGTTCGTGGCCCGAAGGACGGCAACGAGGGATTTGGATTTGCGCCGGGTATGGGAAGTTTGAAGTTCATCGTTTCGTCCTCGAAGCAGATAGGGTGCGGCGATTTTGGAACCACACGCCGTGCCTGCTGTTGCGCCAAATCAAATGATTGGCTGAAATGGTTATTTTTCCATTCTAAGGGGTGTTTATTGCGCGGGGATAACTTTCGTTTTCTTCTCTACCTCGACAGAGCTGGCCCCCAAGGACTGGAGCGCCCGTCCCCGTGGTCATGGGGGCGCCAACCGACCCACCGGTTGACCGGCGCATGAACGCTGCGCGATAACCACGCCCCGTGCCGCCATATGCCGCCCCTTCTGCAATGAGGCCGAAACCGATAGGACCCGTCCCATGCAGGATCTGACCGTTGTTTTCGACCTCGACGGCACGCTCGTCGAAACGGCGCCCGATCTGATCGGCTCGATCAATCACGCGCTTGGATTGGCGGGGCTCGCCGCCCTCGATGCGGCCCTCATCCGGCCACACATCAGCTTCGGGGGACGCGCCATGCTCGAGCACGGGTTGCATCTCCACAATCAGAAATTCGACCGGTTGGAAGTCGATCGACTGCACGCCGCCTTCCTCCAGCACTACGCGGCCAATATCGCCGTCGACAGCCACTGCTATCCCGGCCTCGAATCGGCGCTTGCCGCGCTTACTGCCCGCGGGGCCACACTCGCCGTTTGCACGAACAAACCGGAGCGGTTGTCGCGCCAGTTGCTGGAGGCGCTCGGGCTCATGGGGCACTTTGCAGGGCTCGCTGGCCGCGACACGTTCCCGGTCTGCAAACCCGATCCCGAGCACTTGCGGGGCGCGATCCGGCTGGCCGGTGGTGATCCAGCCCACGCGGTCATGATCGGCGACAGCGACACCGACATCAAGACGGCGAAAGCGGCGCGCATCCCCGTCATCGCCGTGCCCTTCGGCTACACGGATATCCCGGTCTACGACCTCGGCCCCGATGCCGTCATCGAGCACTACGATGACTTGGAAGCGGCGATCGATCGCGTCCGCCACCGCTGACGACGCGTCATCCACAGCCCCGTGCCGCCGACCCATTCCGGAGCCGCGCCGACGCCACAATCCTCCGACATAGGCGTTTGCTTGTCGCCGTTCGCCGTATTGGGCTTCACCGGATTGAAAAATGATCAAACAGGTTGCTTTGAGCGTTCTCGTCGGCATTCTGAGCAGTGGTGTCGTGTTGGCTCGGGCGCCCGCACCGAGCAAGCCACTTTGGGAAGCAGCCGTCCGTACCGTCCAGTCCTCCGAGGACTGCATCCGGCATGCCTTCGATCTGGCCCAGAGCGCGGAGGCCAAGATCGTTGCCGAAGAAAAGCTCGATCAAATCGAAGACCTTTTGGCCCGCATGGAGGCGCTCTGCGACGCTAAACAGTGGGGCGATGCGATGGCGGTTGCCGAAGACATCCAAAAGGTGATCGAGGGCGAGTGATGGTGCGCGGGCTGGCTAAGAACGCTCTTGACGGTTGGGTCGAGGGCAGCGCGACCCGACGTGTACCGCATATCCCAGAACTGTTGGGTCGCAGCCAGTGGCCTCGAGCCACCTTACGAAGCCCGCCGTGCATTTTCGATCCGCCCTCAGACTACGGGCTTGCCCCAAATCCACAGGAGAATGTTGCCCAGAACCGACACGGCAATGCGCGCAACCACCGTGAAGAAGGCGAATACGAACGAACTCTCGTGCAGAAACAGGCGCACGAAATTCTGATAGCGTGTGGACCAGAACGGCAAGCCGAGAAGCCAAGCCTTGATGTGGCCCGCGACGTCCAGGATTTGCTTGAACACTTCGTCGAAGCTCAGCGCAAAAACCGTCATGACGACAGCGCCGAGGATGACCGAAAAGACGATATTGCTCGATGTGAATAGCAGTCGATACACGGACGACCCCTCCCTGTGGCTGCCTTCCCTTCCCCCGAGAATAGCACCGAAGACACGGGCAGGTATGGGACTGATGCCGCCAGTCGGCCGATGCCTTGATCATCGAGCGGCACGGGCGCCAATTCCCACACGACAATCGATCGTTCGGGGCCGAGAAGCTTGACCGCCGCGCGTTGCCCTGCGAAGAGCCTCGAGGTTCCTCGTGGACATGCGCCGGGAACCGTGGCGATCGGTCGAACCTGCCGCGACCCGATGTCATCGTCCTGTGCTCTGGCCGCGAACAGACCCCTCCCTTGCCAACGCTCATCGGAAATCTCTGGCGACTGGGCCGTGCCGGCATCACCCTGGCGCAGCATGGCGTCAGCTTTGTGCCGAAGGGAACGCCGGCCCCGCTGATCCTGCACCTCGCCCGCGCAGCGACCCTGCCCATCCGCATCGTGACGTGGCCATTCCGGATTGGGCGGCCCAAGGAGAGCCGGATCGCTACGGCGTTGGCCAAGCTCGGCCCCTCCTACATCAAACTCGGCCAGTTCCTGGCGACGCGCGCCGATCTGATCGGGGATGATCTGGCGCGCGATCTGCGTCATTTGCAGGACCGTTTGCCGCCGTTCTCAATGGCCGAAGCGCGGCGCGCCGTCGAAGACGCTCTGGGCGGCCGCCTCGAAGATCATTTCGTCGAATTCGGACCTCCCGTGGCCGCCGCCTCGATCGCCCAGGTCCACAAGGCCGTCGTCCTCGAGAAAGACGGCACGCGCCGGACGGTGGCCGTCAAAATTCTGCGCCCCGACATCGAGCGCCAATTCCAACGCGACCTGTCGAGCTATTTCCTCGTCGCGCGGCTGATTGAGCGGTTCCACGCCCCTACCCGACGGCTGCGGCCGGTGGCGGTCGTTTCCATTCTCGAGGATACGACGGAACTCGAACTCGATTTACGGCTCGAAGCCGCCGCCATCTCCGAGATGGCCGACAATATCGTGGGAGACAAGTCCCTTCCCGATGGTGATTTCCGCGTTCCCACCGTCGACTGGCGGCGCACCGCCAAGCGCGTCTTGACGCTCGAATGGATCGACGGCATTGGCATCGGCGACAAGCCGGCGCTGGAAGCGGCCGGACATGATCTGAGACGGCTCGGGTTGACGGTCCTACGCTCGTTCCTGCGCCACGCCATCCGGGACGGTTTTTTCCATTCGGACATGCATCAGGGCAATCTGCTGGTTGATCGCCATGGCACCATTGTCGCCGTCGACTTCGGCATCATGGGCCGGCTCGGAGCCAAGGAGCGCCGCTTCCTCGCCGAGATTCTGCACGGGCTCGTGACGCGCGACTACAGGCGCGCCGCCGAAGTGCATTTCTGGGCAGGCTACGTGCCGCCGCATCACGCCGTCGAGACCTTCGCGCAGGCCCTACGCGCGATCGGCGAACCGATCCATGGCCGTTCTGCCGAAGAAATATCGATGGCCGATCTGCTGGGCCAGCTCTTTGCCTACACGGACGTCTTCGACATGGAGACGCGACCCGAACTGATCAACCTGCAGAAGACGATGGTGGTCGTGGAAGGCGTCGCGCGCGGGCTCGATCGCTCCCTGGACATTTGGGCTGCCGCCGAACCGATTGCCCGCGAGTGGGTCGAGGCCAACCTCGGTGCGGCCGGAGCCTTGAAAGACGCCCGCGAGGGCGCCGGCGAGGTCGGTCGGGTTCTTTCCGAGGTGCCCATGTTTCTGGGCCGTGCCGAGCGCACGCTGGGCGCAATGGCCGAGATGGCGCGCGACGGACTGCGGCTCGACGAACACTCGATCACCAGGCTCGCTGCCGAGCAGGCCCGACGCACACGCTCGGAGCGCATCGCTCTGTGGATCGGTGCTTTAGCGCTCGTCCTGATCGCGGCTTTGCTGGCAACTGGGTTGCTCGCGCCCTGAGACCTCCAACCTGAAGTCATCGCCCTCCCTGTCGCGCCAATGCGCCCGCCCACAATCGGCCTGCCGACGAGGGGTTGACAGCCCGGAGGGCGCTCCGCATAACACCGCCGGCATGGCCGCGCTCTTCGGGCGCGGCCGTCTCGTTAGAGATGGATGGGTGCCCGAGTGGCTAAAGGGGGCAGACTGTAAATCTGCTGGCTTCGGCCTACGCTGGTTCGAACCCAGCCCCATCCACCACGCCTTT
>JANOKV010000444.1:0-2957 GCA_031419415.1 Hyphomicrobiales bacterium
CCCAGATCGTTCAGCGTCTCCATGAGGGCGAGCGCCAGGCCTGCCGCCAGGGCCGGTCGGGCCATCGGAAGCGCGACCGACCAGAATGCGCCAAATGGGGTGCGCCCCAAGGTGCGGGCGACTTCCAACGCACACACGGACTGCTGCACGAAGCTGGCCCGGGCCGACAGGTAGACGTAGGGGTAGAGCACGCTCGACAGCACTATTACCGCGCCACCGATCGAGCGGATTTCGAAAAACCAATACTCGCGCGCCGATGACCAGCCACCCAACGCGCGCACAGCGCTCTGCACTGGTCCGCTGTAGTCGAGGATGTCGGTCCACGCATAAGCGACGATGTAGGTCGGCACGGCCAAGGGAATGACCAGGAGCCGGTCGAGCACGTCACGACCGGGGAACCGATACATCGTGACGATCCAGGCCGTGCCCGCGCCGACGACAAGGGTGGTGACACCGACACCGACCAACATCAGGAGCGTATCGCGCAGGGTGCTCGGCAAAATCGTGCGCACGAGATGCAGAAGGGCATCGTCGGCCGGACCAACGGCCAGCCAGAGGACCGTGGCGATGGGCAGCAACAGCGGGGCCAGCGCCAAAGCGACGATGAGCGTCCACATAGGCGACGCGCGCCGCTTGGCGCGCCAGGCCGTCAGACGATTGACGCCGGCCGCGATCCAATCGATTGGACCCGGCGCGCGACCAGGTCCTGCGGGGTTCGCGATCGGCATCGATCCGTCATGTCCCTCGGCGTGCGCTGGCCATCACGAGCCAGGTCCGGCATCGAAATTCGTCTTGTCGACCAACTCGGAAGCCTGGCGACGCAACCGTGCGATGTCTTCGAGTTTCGCCGTATCGCCTTTGAATGTGCCCCACGACTCGACGGTCGGCGACCACGCAACGCCCACCTTGAGGGGATATTCGTGATTGACCGAAGCGTACAGCCCCTGTGCCTCGCTCGAGGCCAGAAATTCCAGCAGCGCCACGCCGGCCGCTTTGTTGGGTGCGTGCCGGGCGAGGCTCGCGCCGGTGATGTTCATGTGCGCGCCACGGTCGGCGGTGTTGGGAAACAGAACCTTGATCGAGGCGGCCCAGGCCCGTTGCTCGGCATTCGCCGAATTGGCGAGCGCGCCCAGATAATAGGTGTTGGCGATGCCGACATCGCACTTGCCGGAATGGATGGCCTTCGCAACGTCCCGATCGCCACCCGACGGTTTCTGAGCGAGGTTGTCTTTGAGCCCTTTCAGCCACTGCTCAGTCCAGGCCGCGCCTTTGTGCAGGACGAGCGAGGCAAAGAGCGCGGTGTTGTAGGTGTACTGACCCGATCGAATGCAGACCCTGCCGCGCCAGTGTGGTTCGGCCAGCTCCTCGAGCGTAATCGCTGACTGCTTCACCCGATCCTTCGAGGCATAGACCACGCGGGCTCGCCCCGTGAGGCCAATCCAGTGGCCGTCGCTGTCGCGGTAGTGCGCCGGGATATCGGCGGCGATGGCGGCCGATTGGATGGACTGCGTGACGCCTTTTTCTTTGGCCAGCGTCAACAATCCGAACTCATTGGTCAGCAACACATCGACCGGGCTATTGGCCGCCTCGGCCGCCATGCGCTCGACCAAGCCGTCTTTGGCGAACACGAGATTGGTCTTGATGCCAGTCTTTGCGGTGAACGCAGCAAGGAGAGGTTGCACGAGCTGGGGTTCGCGGTAGGAGTAGATGTTGACCTCGGCGGCGAATGCCTGCGTCGGCGCCGCGAGCAACAGTAGGCCAAAAAAACTCCGTCGTAGAGTTTTTGAGAATGTCCAATTCCGTGCCGCAGCTATTCGCATCGCCAATCTCTCTCGGGTGCCTCGTGAAACGCACGCCAACGATGGCGTCGCCAAGAAAGACGAGGGTACAAGAGTGGCAGAAAGCACAGTTAAATCAAGCGATGTCAACAGAAGAGGCAGCCACCGTGACGATGCGCGCTTCTCGGAATTATTCTAAATCGAAAATGCGTTTCCAGGCCGTTACGCTGGGTGACCTCATTATTGAAAAAAAGCTGATGTGGACCTATTGCCTCGACTGCGGTCGCGAGCGCGATGCCGATCCAGCACTCCTGCCGCTGCCGCCTGAAACGCCAATCCCTGGCCTTGGCCGCCGGCACATGCGGTGCAGCACCTGTGGCTCGCGCAAGATCGAGACGCGGCCGGAGCTTTATCCGGGTGGACTGAAGGCTGCGCGGGGGTGGTGATCGAGCACAGGTCGTTCGGCCTCAAGAATCGTTCAACAGTCGCTCGTAATCGTCATGCCCGCCGATCCAAAACCATGTGATCGTATCACCGGCCAACAAGCCGAGCGCGCGATGCGCGATACCGATGCGAACGGAGTAGACCGGCTCAGTTCGATTGACACGCTTGAATTGAAGGGCGGGGTAGGCGGGGTCAGCGTGAAATTGCTGATAGCTACGTCGGGCGTGGTTTTGCACATCCACGGGCAACGAGTCGAACAGGCGCCAGAATTTCCGGGTGGTTCGCGACTTCATCAAGAACGTGTCGCCGGATCGAACTCCGCCACATCGCCCTGGGAGATTTCGACACGAGCTTCATCTAGCAGATCACGCATAACCGCATCTGAGCGAGGGTCTTTCAGCAAACTATCCCATCGTTCATTCGCGTCGATGCGATCCAGGATCTCCCGCGCGATGGCGTCCTGTTGCTCAGGCGGCAGCTTGGACACAGCCTCGATCGCCTTATTGAGGAGAGTAATCATTTTTTCAATATACGAGGCAACCGCTCTTCGTTCAACCCCGACGCCAGCCTTGCGTCTTGAAGACGAGTTGGGCACCCAGGATGACGACGCCGAGACGCACGAGGTGATGCAGCGCGATATAGGCGACGTCGAGCCCCAACACGAAGGCCAGAAGGTTCAGCTCGGTCTGGCCACCAGGGGCGAAGGCGAGTAGCACCGAAACGGGGGAGAACCCC
>JANOKV010000445.1:0-6666 GCA_031419415.1 Hyphomicrobiales bacterium
GGCGCAGCAGCGCGACGTCCCACCTTCGCGCGAGGCGATACGGCTCTCCTATGCCCCGATCGTGAAGCGCGCCGCGCCAGCCGTCGTCAACGTCTACGTCCGCGGGCGCGTGCAAGTTCAATCCCAATTCGACGACCCGCTCTTGCGCCGGTTCTTCGGCGAGCGGTTGGGCATGCCGCAGGAGCGCCTGCAGAATTCCCTGGGCTCGGGCGTAATCGTCTCGGCGGACGGGATCGTCGTCACCAATACGCATGTCGTCAAAACCGGTGGCGCGGCGGAAATTCGTGTCGTGCTGTCCGACAAACGCGAATTCGACGCCAAGATCATCCAGCAGGACGATAAGACCGACATCGCCGTGCTGCGCATCACCGGCGGCGACGGCCGCTTTGCCTATCTCGACTTCGAAGACTCCGACAGTCTGGAAGTTGGCGATGTGGTGCTCGCCATCGGCAATCCCTTCGGCGTCGGCCAGACGGTGACGCACGGCATCGTGTCGGCGCTCGCCCGCTCGGAGATTGGCAAGTCGGACGCCTCGGTATTCATTCAAACGGATGCAGCGATCAATCCCGGCAACTCGGGTGGCGCGCTGGTCGACATGGCGGGCCGGCTGGTGGGCATCAACACGGCGATCTTTTCGCGGTCGGGCGGCTCGCACGGCATCGGATTCGCGATCCCATCGAACCTCGTGAAGCTATACGCCGATAGCGCTGTCTCTGGTCGCAAGGTGGAGCGCCCCTGGCTCGGCGCGCGCCTCGACACCGTAACGCGCGACGTGGCGGACGGATTGGGCCTAGAACGGCCAACCGGCGCCATTGTCACGCGCGTGCATGCGGCCAGTCCCGCAGCGGTGGCGCGGCTCGAGCCCGGTGATGTCATCGTCGCGGTCGACGGGCATGAGATCGGCGATCCGCGCGGTTTGCACTATCGGTTGGCGACACGCGGCGTAGGCCATACCGCGACGCTCGATGTGATGCGGCGGGCCAAGCGCATGACCGTGGAGGTGCGCCTCGAGCCGGCCCCCAAACCCGGTCGCGACGACGTGCGCAATCTGGCTGGCCAGCATCCGTTCGATGGCGTGCGCGTCGCAACCCTGCTGCCGGCGCTCGCCGATGAATTGAACCTCGATGCCGACGGAGGGGTCGTCGTCGTGCAAGTGCAGCCGGCATCCCTGGCGGCGCGGCTCGGCTTCCGGCCAGGCGATGTGGTGGCGCAAGTCGGCGATCAGGAGATCGAGACCATAGGTGCGTTGGAAGTCGCGCTGAAGCAGCGGCCCCGCGAGTGGAAAGTCGCCATCAAGCGCGGCGGAAAAATCCTGACGTTGCAGGTGCCGGGCGGTTGATCGCCATCAAATCTCGATGACGATCTTGCCGATGACACGCCGGCCCTGAATTTCCCTCAACGCGTTTGCCGCTTCGGCGAGGGGAAACTTTCGCCACACGCGCGGCTTCAATCGACCTGCTTCGTAGTCGCCGAGCAGGCGGCCCAAGCGCGCGCGTGACTCGTCGGGATAGCGGAACGTGTGTTCGCCGAAGACGACACCGATGATCGAGATGTTCTTCACCAGGATGTAGTTGGCCGCAACCTTGGGAATGTCGCCCGACGCGAAACCGATGACCAAAAGGCGGCCCTCCCAGGCGAGACACCGCACGCTCTGCTCGAATGCTTCTCCACCGACAGGATCGAACACGACGTCGACGCCGCGACCATCGGTGAGAGCGAGGACGCGGTCGCGCAGGTTTTCGGCACGATAATCGATCAGGTCGTCGGCGCCGTGCTCACGGGCGACGGCGAGTTTTTCGGGACCACCGGCCGCAGCAATGACGCGCGCGCCCATCATCTTGCCGATTTCGATGGCGGCAATGCCGACGCCGCCCGTGGCGCCCAGGACGAGGAGCGTCTCACCCTTTTTCAAGTTACCGCGATAGTCGAGGGCGAAGTGCGCCGTGCCGTAGGCGACGGGGAAAGCGGCAGCCGTTGCGAAGTCCATGGCCGCCGGGATCGGCGTGACGATCCCTCCTGGCAGAACGATCTCACTGGCGTAGCCGCCGGCCTTGCGGGCGAAAGCGATGACCCGATCGCCGGGTTTGACGTGGCTGACGCCGGCTGCGCACTCCATGACCGTGCCAGCCACCTCGAGGCCCGGAATGAAAGGCAGCGGCGGCTTCACTTGGTACTTACCCTCGACCATGAGAATGTCGGGGAAATTGACGCCCGCCGCTTTCACGCCAATGCGGACTTCGCCGGCGTCGAGCGGTGGAGCTGGCACATCGCCCAGTTCGAGGTTGGCGATGTCGCCGAGGGTGCGGCACAGCATGGCGTGCATGAAACGTCTCCGAAGGTTAGACTTTGACGTTGGGTCCTAAGTGGCGCCGTTGCCCTGCGCGGCCATGGCTTTCAGCTCGCGCCGCATCAGTTTCCCTGTCGGCGTCAGCGGCAGCTCGACCGAAGATACGATGCGATCGGGGAGTTTGTAGCTCGATAGTCGCTCACGACAAAATCGTAGCAACTCATCGGGTCGCGGGTGTGACCCTGGTCGCGCGATCACGTAAGCAATGATGATTTCGCCACGAACGGCATCCGGCGTGCCCGTGACACCGGCCAGAGCCACATCGGGATGCTGTTGCAGAACCTCTTCGACCTCGGCCGGCGAGACATTGATGCCGGAGCGCTTGATCATCTCGGAGCTGCGGCCGGAATAGACGAGCGTGCCGTCAGCGTTCAGAAGACCCAGATCGCCCGAGCGGAACCAGCCGTCTGCTGTGAACACATCGCCATTGTGCTGCGCGCTATCGAAGAGGTAGCCCGGCGTCAGATAGCCCGAAACCTCGATCTGGCCGATTTGGCCTGCCGGCAATAGTGCGCCGCCCTCGGCATCGCGAATGCGCAGCCGCATGCCGGGAAGGGGTGGGCCTTGGCAGTTGGCCCGTTGGTCGAGCGGCCATTCGTGCGGCGTGACGCAGCAGTTGCCGTAGGTTTCCGTGCTGCCATAAATGTTGCAGATCTGGCTGATCCCGAGCTCGGTTGCGGCGCGCACCACGTCCTGCGGGCTGCCGATCGTGACACCGGTGCGCAGCGAGCGCGTTCGCACTGGTGCAAAATTGGGATGCGCCAGAAGTGCGCTCGTCATGGCGGGCAGCGTGTAGATCACCGTGCACTGATGCTGCTCGATGAGGTCGAGGGCGCCGCCGGGCTCGAAGCGGCTCTGTAAGACCAGGGTTGCGCCGTGGGTCAGTGCGGCGGGCAGCGCATTGGCCGCGCCATAGGACCAAAACAGCGGAATCGAGATCAGCACCCGGTCGTCGGGTCGTAGCCCCTGCCGCTCGCCGATGTCGAAGCCGTTCTCGAGGATGATGGCTTCGACCAGCGGCACGGCCTTGGGACGGCTCGACGAGCCCGACGTGTAGAGCACGACGAATGGCGCATCTGCGGGTCGGTCGGGGCGGGCTGGAAGCGCCCCGATGTGGCTCGAGGGATAGGTCGCGTAGTCGAGCCAATCCGACGGGCCCTCGCCGCCGATCGAGACGACGTGCTTGGCTCGACCGTTCGCGCCCGCCCAATCGTCGACGGCCTGTTGCCAGTTTTGGTCGCCGAAGCTCGGCAATGTGAAGAGGGCGTCGACCCGGCAGTCACCGAGGATGAAGGCCAACTCCGACGGCGTCGACCACGTGCTGACGGGTACGACGGTGGCGCCGATCCGGCTCGCCGCGATGAAAATCTCGAGCCACGCGATCCGGTTGTTGCACAGCAAGCCGATTCTGCTGGCGGCATTGAGACCGCGTGCGCTCATGGCGGCGGCGACCCTCTCGGCGCGCCGGGCGAGGTCGCCATAGGTGATCTGGTCGGTGGCGGCGATGGCGGCCAGCCGGTCGGGCTCAGTGCGCGCAACGGCTGAAACGAGCGCGAAAAAGTCGGACTTGGCGGGGAGGGGCATGAGCAACAGACGATCTCGCGCTGGCGTGTCGAAAGCGCCACGACGATAGCGAGATGCCCAGCCTCGTGTCCACCTTCGAAAGCCTGGTCGGGTTCGGGTTTATTCGATCGGCACGAAGATCGAGTGGCGCAGTTTGCCGCCGATCGATTTGGACAGGTGGCCTTTGCCGTGCACGTCCTCCACGAGGATGACTTCACCAGCCCCAATTTCGCGAACCTGGCCGTCGCTCGCGGTAATCTTTACGCCACCATCGAGGTTGATGATGTACTGGCGGCGGGGCGCGGGATGCCAATCGAGGTCGTAATCTCCCGATGTCTCGCGAAATATGATGCCGGTGGCTGGTATTCGCGCGGACATCTTCGAGAAGTTCTTGGCCTCCGCCCACTCGACCTCGATGTCGCGCCAGTGGCTCTCACCCTTCTCATCGGCATAAAGGTTGTGAATGCGCATGTCGGTCGCTCCCGTCGTGGTGGCTCGGATCATCGATCGGAGTGTGTCGGAAGGGTGAGCTTGCGTCCAATGCAGATCCGGTTCGGTGAAACGCAATGGTCGTGCCGGGTGATTTCGGTTGTGCTGTGGGGTATTCCCCACATCGGCGCAGACGCTATGAAAACGCCCTGTGCGCAGTGGGGCGCATGCACACAGTGCAGGCGGCAAATCGACCGAATCCGACTTATCCACAATCTGATTGAAACGCGAACTCTTTTGCGAGCTTTCGCGCGCCGCTTGCTGTAACAGCCAAAAAGAGGAGCTGGTCGACACCGACCTCGCGGGGTAGGGCGGCCAATGGCGATGAGGGGCAGATCCGTCTGTCGGTTTGATCCATTGGGCGTCGACTGGCTCCTCCCAAACCCTCCTGCATGAAATCGCCATCTGCGTGACGCTTGCCGCGCCAGGGTGCGGCTGCGATGGTGCGCGCGCTGGCCAGTGTGGCGAACGTGCTGCGGCCCGTGCTGCTGCCCAACCGGAAGATCAATTTCGAGGCTCGAGACGAGTGAGAGACGCGCGCAGGCCGGAGCCGGCGACGAGCATTGGCCATGCCGATGTCCTGAAGATCGCCCTGCCGATCACGCTGTCGAATGCGACCGTGCCGCTGATCGGCTTCGTCGATACCGTCGTCATCGGTCAACTCGGGCAGCCGCATCTGATGGGTGGCGTGGCTGTCGGCGCGCTCGTTTTCACGATGCTGTACTGGGCGTTCGGCTTCTTGCGCATGGGGACGACTGGCCTCACCGCGCAAGCGCTGGGCGCGGGCGATGGCCGCGAAATTGCCGGTCATTTGCTGCGTGCGCTGATGGTGGCGGGGATCGGCGGCGTGCTGGTGATCCTGTTGCAAGGCCCCATCCGCGTCTCGGCGTTGTGGGTCACGGGTGGATCGCCCGACGTGGTGACGGCGGCCACCCTC
Organism: Hyphomicrobiales bacterium; assembly: GCA_031419415.1. GTDB lineage: Bacteria > Pseudomonadota > Alphaproteobacteria > Rhizobiales > Hyphomicrobiaceae. Next base: position 5,337 of record JANOKV010000445.1, read on the forward strand.
TACTTCGACGTGCGCATTTGGGCGGCGCCTGCGGGTCTCGTGAACTTCGCGTTGCTCGGCTGGTTCATCGGATTGGGACGCGCCGGCACCGCGTTTCTGCTGCAACTGTTCCTCAACCTGGGCAACGTCGCGCTCGCCATCCTCCTGGTTCTGGGGATGGGGTACGGCGTGGCCGGTGTCGGCGTTGCGGCACTGATTGCAGAGTATATTGCCGCAGGGGTTGGCCTTGCGACGGCCCTCGCCATGGCCCGACGGCTCGGCGTGAGCGCTCCAGCGTCGGATGCCTTCGACGGTGTGCGTCTGCGCCGGTCGTTTGCGATTAATGCCGACATCACGGTGCGCACGATGGCGACCTTCTTCGTGCTGACGTTTTTCACGGCGCAGGGCGCGGCGGCCGGAGACGTGACGCTGGCCGCCAACGCGTTGCTGATCAGCATGAAGAACATCGTCGTCTACTTGCTCGATGGGTTTGCGTTCGCTGTGGAGGCGCTGGTGGGACGCGCGGTCGGAGCCAAGGATCGTGCCACGTTCCGACGCGCGGTAGCCTTGTCGACCTGGTGGGCGGGTGGGTTTGCGCTGATCCTCAGTGCCGGCCTGTGGTTCGTCGGCAGCGCGGTCATCGAGTTCAGCGCCAAAGACGGTGACGTTCAAACGGCAGCGCGCACGTTCCTGGCCTGGGCGGCGCTGTCGCCGATCATCGGCGTGTGGTGCTTCCAGCTCGACGGCATCTTCATCGGCGCCACGCGCACGCGCGACATGCGCAACATGATGCTGCTCAGCGTCGCGATATTCTTCGTCGCCTGGAGCGTGCTCGGGCCGGCATTTGGCAATCACGGATTATGGGCGGCCTGGATGGTGTTCTATGTCGCGCGCGCGACGACCCTCTATACGCGGTTGGGGCCATTGGAGCGTGCGGCGTTCGGGTGACCAGCGCGCGATTGCTTCATCGCGAAATGTGCCGCCGCGCACCTCAACCCTCGATCTCCGCCCACAAGTCGTACTCGTCCGCCTCGAAAACCTTAGCTGTCACGAGGTCGCCGATTTTCACGTCGGTGGCGTCGCTGATGAACACGGAGCCATCGATCTCCGGTGCATCCCAAACGGAGCGGCCGACAGCGCCGTCGTCGTCTACCTCGTCGATCAGCACGTCGATGGTGCGGCCGACGCGCGTTGCGGTAACGGCGGCCGAAACTTCTTTCTGCGCAGCCATGAAGCGGTGCCAGCGCTCCTCTTTGACCTCTTCGGGTACCGCGCCGGGCAAATCGTTGGCTGTGGCGCCGGCGACGGGCTCGTATTTGAAGCAACCGACGCGCGCGAGCTTGGCCTCGGC
>JANOKV010000446.1:0-2416 GCA_031419415.1 Hyphomicrobiales bacterium
AGGGTGGCGAAGAATCGCCTGGCTTCTATTGCGCTCGCAGGCACGGACGCCGAGGGGATCAAAGGACTTCTCAAGGGGCCGGTTATCATGGCCTTTTCGAAAGACCCGATCACCGCGGCGAAAATTGCTGTCGCCTATGCCAAGGAGAACGACAAACTCGTCATCCTCGGCGGCGCGATGGGCAAGACCGTGCTCGACGCCAATGCCGTCAAAGCGCTCGCTGAGCTGCCGTCCTTGGACGAGCTGCGGGCGCAGTTGCTGGGCGTCATCAGTGCGCCGGCGAGCAAACTGGTGCGCACGATCAACGAGCCGGGTTCGGCGTTGGCGCGTCTGCTCCAGGCCAAGATCGATGAGGAGGGAAAGGTAGCCGCGTGAGGCGCCCTTCCATTCCGAAAGCACTCGTACATCAATCAATAGCCGCAGTGCGCTGCAGGCTCGAACTGACAAGGTGAAATAACATGGCCGACCTTTCTAAAATTGCCGACGATCTGTCTTCGCTGACCATTCTCGAAGCGGCTGACCTCATCAAGATGCTCGAAGAAAAGTGGGGCGTCTCCGCCGCCGCTGCTGCCGTGGCTGTCGCTGCACCCGCAGGCGCCGCTGCCGCCGCAGTCGAAGAGCAAACCGAGTTCAGCGTCATCCTGGTGGCTGCTGGCGACAAGAAGATCAACGTCATCAAAGAAGTCCGCACCATCACGGGCCTGGGTCTGAAAGAGGCCAAGGATCTCGTCGAGGCCGGCGGCAAGGCCGTCAAGGAAGGCGTCTCCAAGGACGATGCTGCCAAAATCCGCAAGCAGCTCGAAGACGCCGGCGCCAAAGTCGAAGTGAAGTAAGGAAATGAGGGAGTAGGGAGTAGCGCATAGGGAAGAGGAACGAGGTCTCGCGCCTATTCCTTACGCCCTGCTCCCTACTCCCTTCCTGAACGGTTTTCCGCAGCATCGCCACCAGCGATCCTGCGGTAACCCGTTCGACGAGAACGAGTGAGGCCGGCCATAGGCAGGCCGGAACCATAAGCGGACTTACCGCAGAAACGAGGAGCGGACATGGCTGAGATCTTTACCGGCCGTAAGCGCATCAGGAAGAAATTCGGCACCATCGGCGAGGTGGCCGAGATGCCCAACCTGATCGAGGTCCAGAAGAGCTCTTACGACGACTTCCTGATGGTCAAAGAGCCAGTAGGTGGTCGGCTCGACGAAGGCTTGCAGTCGGTGTTCCGGTCGGTGTTCCCGATTTCGGATTTCGCCGGCAAGGCGACGCTCGAGTTCGTGCGCTACGAGTTCGATGCGCCGAAGTTCGACGTCGACGAATGCCAACAGCGTGACATGACGTTTGCTGCGCCGCTGAAGGTCAAGCTGCGTCTGATCGTGTTCGACGTGAACGAAGAGACGGGCTCCAAGTCCATCAAGGACGTCAAGGAGCAGGACGTCTACATGGGCGATATGCCCTTCATGACGCCCAACGGCACCTTCATCATCAACGGCACCGAACGCGTCATCGTTTCGCAGATGCATCGCTCGCCGGGCGTGTTCTTCGACCACGATCGCGGGCGCACGCACGCATCGGGCAAGCTGTTGTTTGCAGCCCGCATCATTCCTTATCGCGGGTCCTGGCTCGACTTCGAGTTCGATGCCAAGGACGTCGTGTTCGTGCGCATCGATCGCAAGCGCAAGCTGCCGGTGACGACGCTACTCTATGCGTTGGGCCTCGACGACGAAGAAATTCTGTCGACGTTCTACGCCGCCATTACGATCAAACAGTCCAAGAAGGGCTGGAAGATGCCGTTCGCGGCCGACAAGGTCCGCGGCATGACGCCGGTTGCGGATCTGATCGACGCCAAGTCGGGCGAGATCATCGCCAAAGCCGGTGAAAAGATATCCGCACGTCGCGCTCGCGAACTAGGTGAAAGCGGCCTGAACGAAGTTCTCGTCGGTCCCGAAGAGTTGGCTGGTCGCTATCTCGCCGAAGATATCGTCAATCTCGCTACGGGATTGATCTACGGCGAAGCGGGTGACGAAGTCGACGCCAAGCTGCTGGCCGCACTGGCCGAGGCGAAGCTCACCGAGTTCAAAATTCTCGACATCGATCACGTCAATGTCGGCGCCTATATCCGCAACACGCTCAACGTCGACAAGAACTCGAACCGCAACGAGGCGCTGCTCGACATCTACCGGGTCATGCGCCCGGGCGAGCCGCCGACCGTCGAAGCGGCAGAAGGGTTGTTTCACGGCCTGATGTTCGACTCCGAGCGCTACGACCTGTCGGCGGTCGGGCGCGTCAAGATGAACATGCGCCTCGACCTCGTGTGCGACGATACCGTGCGCGTGCTGCGCCGCGAAGACATCCTGGCCGTCGTCAAGACGCTTGTTGGTCTGCGCGATGGCCGTGGCGAAATCGACGATATCGATCACCTCGGCAA
>JANOKV010000447.1:0-12646 GCA_031419415.1 Hyphomicrobiales bacterium
CTGACCTGGTGGCTATGGCGGGGTGGCTGCACCCGATCCCATTCCGAACTCGGCCGTGAAACGCCCCAGCGCCGATGGTACTCCGTCTCAAGACGCGGGAGAGTAGGTCGTCGCCAGGTCTGCCAAAAGGTGTCAGGGAAAATTCGAAACATTCTCCTCCTTGCACCGAACGCCATAACGCCCGCGCTGTACCAACAGCGCGGGCGTCGGTGTGTCTGGGCGAGTGAAAGCGACACGATTGAGCCTCTGGCCCCCGTTCGGAGTTGGTTACAATCAATCGGTCTGCATGGAGCGCGCCCACGCGGAGAAAGCGCCGATCGACGCGACCTTCGGGTGACCCGTGCGGTGCACGAGGTAAAAACCGTAGCCGGGCAAGGTTAGCTTGGAGACTTGCACCAGTGCGCCGCTCGCGAGTTCCGGCGCGACAAGAACGTCGCTACAGATTGCGATCCCCTGACCCGAAATCGCGGCTTCGATGGCGTGCAACTCTTCGCGAAACGCCAAGCCCTGCAGCCGTGCGAGGTCGGGTACGAGTTTGAAGCGACGACGCGCCATCGACTGCCATCGCCGCCAATTCGGCGCATCCAGATCATTGGATGGCCACTCGATCTCAATGAGCGGGAATCGTGCGAGTTCGATGGGGCTGAGCGACTTGCGCTGGTCGCCGACCAGGCTCGGACTCGCGACGACGCGGAATGTATCGCGCATCAGTTCGATACATTCATTGCCCAGGGGCGGCCGGCGTGCATAACGGATGGCGACGTCAGCCTCGCCTGTGGCAAGGTCGAGAACCGCATCCGTACCTAAAATATCGAGTTCGATGTGCGGGTGCGCAGCGCGCCAACTCGGTAGACGGGGCACGAACCAACGTGCCACGAATGCATTGGTCGCGGTCATGCGCAACCTTCCGCCAACTGAGCCCGCTCGCACCGACACAAGCGTATTTGCGAATGCGCCGAAACCATCGCGGACAACCGGGAAGAGCTGTTCACCCGCGGCCGTCAACGCGAGGGGTCTCGGTCTGCGCCGGAACAACTCCCTGCCGCAGTAGTGTTCCAGAAGCTTGATCTGATGGCTAATGGCCGTTGGTGTGACGTGCAGCTCAACCGCCGCCATCTTGAAGCTCTGATGGCGGGCCACGGCCTCGAAGGCACGCAATTGCGTGAGGGGCGGTAGGTCTCGCATAGTGTGATTATAGATGAAATAGGTTCATCTGCAGATGAATTATCCGAATTTGCCTGCGCCGTCCGCCACAGGCAAATTACCGTAGGCGTCCAACAGCGGGGCGTGCCCAACAGAATTGGCATCACAATGGTGGCGAGGATTCCCTACGGGGTCTGCGACTATCTCGAAGCGATCGAACGGCTCGCGCCCCTGATCGCCGAGCATCGCGAAGCGTTCGACTGCGATCGCCGGTTACCTGATGCCGTATTCTGTGTGCTGGCGGATGCTGGCCTCTTTCGCCTTTGGCTGCCTGCGGCCCTCGACGGTCCCGAATTTTCGCCGAGCGATTTTATGACCGTCGTCGAAGCCGCGTCGGCGCTCGACGGCTCGATCGGGTGGCTCGTCGGCAATGGCGGAGGCATGAGCCGGATTGGCGGCTATCTGAAGGAGCCAATTGCCCGGGACGTTTTCTCCGATCCGCGCGCCTTCGTCACCAGCGCCACGGGTTCTTTCGGCGTAGCGCAGAGGGCGGAAGGCGGGTATCGCCTCACCGGCCGCTGGTCATTCGGCAGCGGCGCTCGTCACGCGTCGCACTTCATGGGTCTCGCGACCGTGAAAAGCGTCGATGGCGCGGTCGAGCCCGCGTTGTGTTGCTATTTCGAGCGCCGCGATGTCGTGATCCACGACACGTGGCATGTATCGGGCCTGCGTGCGACAGGGAGCAGCGATTTCGAAGTCCGCGATCTGTTCGTTCCCGAGCAACGCACACACGTCTTCATTGGATGTCGCCCGACGCAAGACGGAATGATCTACCGTTTACCGAGTCTATCGGCGTTCGCCTGGACCGTCTCTGTCGTCCCGCTCGGTATCGCGCGCGGCGCTATGAATGTTTTTGTCGAAATTGCGAACCGGAAGGCCCGCACGGGCGCCAGCACTCTGCTGCGGGATCGCGAAATTCTACAAAGCGCTTTCGGTCGGGCAGACACAGTGCATCGGGCGGCTCGCGCATTATTGGTCAATGCGATGAACGAACTGATGGTGGCGTCGGAAGAGGATGGGCGGCGTCTGATGGAAGCCAGAGCCGTATTTCGCAGCGCCTGCACGCACGCCGGCGAGAGCGCTGCACGAATCGTCGACTCGCTCACTGCCGAACTGGGGACCGCCGCGATTTTCGAAACGTCACCGATCGAACGCTTCATCCGCGACGTTCATGCTGCGGTGAAGCACATCGCTATGAGCCCGAACAACTACGTGGTGACGGGCCGGATGGGTCTTGGGCTCGATCCCGGCACTCCACGGTTTTGAGCCGAGGCCGTCACGAGAGCCGGGTGCGTCAGCCACCGACCCAAAAATATGTTCGCCGAACTTCTCCCCGCGTCCCAAACCGCCCGGATACTGCGCTCACTCCCCTGCGTGTCCGGGGCCGAGGGCGTGTCGCTCGAGGCTGCCGTGTGGGGGAGGTTCGGGGATCGTGGGCGCGATCGAAGCCCGTGCCATGGGTTCCAAGGATCGGCCGTGTGCCCGTCACTTCGAGTGGGCGGGAGAGCGGCGCCGGGTAGCCTCGGTTGTGCCGAGGCTGAAGTCCACCGGTTCGTCGACTGCTGCGGTTTGCTCGACGACGTCCACCAGCGATCCCCGAACGGCAGGGCGGCCTTGCCGCACGATACTACAAGTGGCTTCGAGGCGGTTACGCCGCACTGCGCCTGGACGTTTTTTGCGAGGAACCTCGGGCGGGAACGCTGCGGGAATGGGGGGCTTTGGAGGGTCGGCGGTCGCCTTCCTCGAACGCTCGGGCGGTTCGCGTAACCTAGGGCTCGCCCGCTCAGCCGGCGTACAGCAGTTGCCGTCTGCTGTGCTTCACTTATGCTGCGGGCTCGATCGATCATGATGCCGACGAACCCAGGAGTGCCCCATGCAGGTGATGGATGCGATTGCCGAGATCCTGAGGCGTGAGGGGCTGGACACGCTCTTTTGTTATCCGACAACCCCCGTCATCGAGGCGGCCGTCGCCGCCGGCCTCAAGCCCGTGATCTGCCGGCAGGAGCGCGTGGGCGTCGACATGGCGTCGGGCTTTGCGCGCACGACCAATGGCAAACCGGCCGCCGCCTTCGCTATGCAGTACGGCCCCGGCGCCGAAAATGCCTTCCCCGGCATCGCCAGCGCCTTTTCGGACTCGAGCCCCGTTCTGTTGTTGCCGCTCGGCCATCCGCGCGACATCTCGCACACCTTTCCGATGTTCAACTCGACGCGCACCTATGCGTCGGTGACGAAGTCGGTCGAGCCGATCATGCAACCCGGCGACGTCGTGCCGGTGATGCGACGCGCCTTCTCCGCGTTGAAAACGGGTCGCCTCGGCCCCGTCATGGTCGAGATCCCGGCTGACGTCGTGCAGGCCGATATCGGTGACGCGGCCCTCGATTACACCCCCATCCGTCCCGTGCGCTCGGCCCCGGACGCACGCGATATCGAGGATGCCGCGCGCCTGCTGGTCGAAGCGCGTTCCCCGATGATCTTCGCGGGCCAAGGCGTGCTCTATGCCGAAGCGACGCCCGAACTGGTGGCGCTGGCCGACCTGCTGCAAGCGCCGGTGATGACCTCGACGGACGGCAAGAGCGCCTTCCCCGAGGATCACCCGCTCGCCTTGGGCTCGGGCGGCATCGTCTACACCGGCCACGGCCGCCATTACCTGCACGCGAGCGACGTCGTGTTGGGCATTGGCGCGAGCCTCACCAAGCACAACATCACGACGCCGATCTTCGCCGCGGCGAAGCGCATCATTCACGCCACGAACGACCCGCGCGACCTCAACAAGCATTATGCGGCCGAGGTGGGCATCCTGGGCGACGCCAAGCTCGTGCTCGCAGCCCTCGTCGAGGCGGTGCGCGATCGCCTGAAATCCAAGCCCCGCCTGCAAGGCGCGGTGGCGCAGGATATTGCGCGTATTTCTGAGGCCTGGATGGCGAAGTGGGCGGCCAAACTCGCCTCACGCGAGCGGCCGATTACGCCCTATCGCGTCATCGGCGAGTTCACGCGGCTGATCGATCCGAAGGACGCGATCGTGACGCACGACAGCGGCTCACCGCGCGATCAGGTGCTGCCGTTTTACAAGGCGACGCGGCCGCGCAGCTATATGGGCTGGGGCAAGTCGCACCAACTCGGCACGGGGTTGGGCCTGACGATCGGAGCCAAGATCGCCAATCCTGACAAGTTCTGCGTCAACTTCATGGGTGATGCGGCGTTCGGCATGACCGGGCTGGACTTCGAGACGGCGGTGCGCTCGGGCGTGCCGATCTGCACCATCGTGCTCAACAACAACACGATGGCGATCGAGATCCCGCACATGAAGCTGAGCCACGAAAAGTACAACTCGCGCGATCTGGGCGGCAACTACGCGAGTCTGGCCCGCGAACTCGGCGGCTGGGCCGAACGCGTCGACGACCCGGAGAAGGTGGGCGACGCGATTCTGCGCGCCCGCAAAGAAACCGAAAACGGCCGCGCCTGCCTGCTCGAGTTCGTCACCAGCGCGGAGACGGCGTTTTCGCATCGGCGCGGGGCGGTGGATTGAGGGGGGGGCTATTTGGAGATCGCTCGAGTGAGCCATGGTATGCGATCGAGATAAAATAAGACGCCGGATAACCGGTGAACCGTCGTCAACGAGGGAGGTAGCAGATGCAGACCGGCGTCAAGATGTCGTGCGCAGCAATTGCTTTGGCCATCGGGTTCGCGGCGTCACCGCCCACTGTGGCCCAGCAGACGGGAGGTGTGTTGCGAGTGAGCAATCCCGCAAACCCGTCCAGTTTGTCGATCCATGAGGAAGCCAGCATTACGACGGTGCAATCCGTCATGGCGGTCTTCAACAACCTCGTGCTGTTCGATCCGGCCAATCAGCGCAACAGCCCGGAGGCGATCGTTCCTGATCTCGCCGAGAGCTGGGACTGGGATCGGACGGGCACGAAGCTCACGTTCAAGCTGCGCACGGGCGTCAAATGGCACGACGGCAAACCGTTCTCGGCCAAGGACGTGGCGTGCACGTGGTCGCGGCTGATCGGCAAAGAGCCCGACTACTTTCGCAAGAATCCACGCCGTATCTGGTTCGAAAACCTGAAGGACGTCACCGTCGATGGCGACGCGAGCGTGACGTTCCACCTCGAACGCCCACAGCCAGCGCTTCTGTCGATGCTGGCGTCGGGCATGTCGCCGGTCTATCCGTGCCACGTCGCGGCAAAGGACATGCGCACGAACCCGATCGGCACCGGGCCGTTCAAAATGGTGGAGTTCAAGAGCAACGAAGTCGTGCGCCTCGTGCGCAATCCTGATTATTGGAAACCGGGCAGGCCCTATCTCGACGGTGTCGAGCACCGGATCATTCCCAATCGCTCGACGCGCGTGCTCGCCCTCTCGGCCGGCGACCTGCACATGACCTCGACCGGTGACATATCGGTGCCGGTGATGAAGGATATTGCGAGCAGCGCGCCCAACGTCTTCTGTAAACTCGGTCCGACGAATGTCTCCTCCAACGTCCTGATCAATTCGGCAAAGCCACCCTTCGACAACCCGAATCTGCGCCGCGCGGTGATGCTCGGACTCGATCGGCAGAGCTTCATTGATATTCTCTCGCAGGGCCATTCGAGCATCTCGGGCGTGATGATGGCGCTGCCTGAGGGTAACTTCGGAATGCCGATGGAGGTGATGGAAAAGCTTCCCGGCTACGGCGGCACTTTGGAAAGCCGACAGGCCGAGGCCAGAAAAATCATGGAAGGCCTGGGCTACGGGCCATCGAAGCGGCTGAAACTCAAAGTCTCGACGCGTGATTTCTCATCCTACAAGGACCCCGCCGTCATTCTCGTCGACCAGCTCAACAAGGTCTTTTTCGACGCTGAGCTCGAGATTATCGAATCGACGGTTTGGTTCGGCCGTGCGGCGCGGCAAGACTACACGATAGCGTTCAATCTCACGGGCTCGGCTATCGACGACCCCGATGTGACGCTGACTGAGAACTTCGCTTGCAACTCCGACAATAATTTCTCGAAGTACTGCAATCGCGAGGTCGACAAAATGCTGGCCGATCAGTCCGCTGAGCGCGACCCCGAAAAACGCAAGAAAAAAGTGTGGGAGATCGAGCGTGTGCTGGCTGACGACATCGCCCGGCCGATCATTTCACATGGGCGCGCCGCGCAGTGCTGGCAGCCCGCCGTGAAGGGTTACGTGCGCCAGGAGAACAGCATCTACAATCACTGGCGCCTGGAGCAGGTCTGGCTCGAGCGGTAGCCGCAGATTGGAGCGTCCTCCGCCTGCTTCCCGGAGGTCGCGTTCGTGGCGCGGCCACCCGGGATCGCGGCGGCGCAGGAAATCGCACCCGCGCCTGCTCGAGGCTGCGCATTACCGCAGCGGTGAAGTCGGATCTCTCCAGCTACCGACGTGATCCCGGCTCTCGCTCTCGCTCGGCCGGGAAACGGAAGTGGGGTGGGGACAGGCGAACATCAAGCAGCCGCGTGAAGGTTCAGGGGCGCACGCCGCGCCGTTACCACTCACGCCGAGCGCAATTGGCTCGCCACGCGCTCAGCCGCCAATTCGCAGGGGCACGGTGCGGGGGCCGCGCACTTGGCCAGCGGACCAGGCCACCGGCTGGGTCTGGTCGAGCGTGAATTCGGGAATGCGTTTGAGCCATTCCTCGAGCGCCACCTGGATTTCCATGCGCGCCAGATTGGAGCCGGCGCAGCGGTGAATCCCCAAGCCGAATGCGGCGTGCCGATTGTCCTTGCGGTCGATGATCACCTTGTCGGCGTCGGGGAAGACGGCTGGATCGCGATTGGCGGCCGGAAAGGCGAGCAGCACCATTTCACCCGCTTTTACTGGACACCCCGCAATCGTCCCGTCCTGGCGGGCTTGCCGCGCCATCGTGACCGGAGCGAAAGCGCGTAGGAATTCCTCGACGGCGGTTGGAATGAGTTCGGGTTCGGCGAGGAGACGCCGGCGATCGGCCGGTGTGCGTGCGAGATGCCACAGGGAGGAGCCGATGGCGCTCCACGTCGTGTCGATGCCTGCGATCAACAACAGCCGCAGCGTGCCGTAGAAATGCCGCTCGGTCAGTTCGCGGCCATCGAAGCGGGCGCGCATCATGAAACTGATGAGATCGGGTCCGTCGTGGGTCGTTCGTTTCTCGACATGGGTGCGGAAATAAGCGTCCATCTCGCGCGAGGCCGCGACGAATTTGTCGGCGCTGTCGGGGCTGTCGCGCACCGTGTCGTCGAGCATGACGTGAATCCACTGGCGAAAGAGGTCGCCATCGGTCTCTGGCACGCCCAACATGCTGGCGATGACCCGCACGGGCACATGCTGGGCGAATTGGCGGGCAGCATCGCACGATGCGGCATTGCCGATGTCGTCCAGCAGCTCATTGCAGATCCGCCGCGTCACTGGAATATAGGGGGCAATCGCCTGGGGTGTGAACGCTGGCAAAAGCAGCATGCGCGATGGCTTGTGATGTGGCGGATCAGATGAGATCGGCGGCGTCGGCAGCGCAACATTTGGCAGGTTGGCGCGAACCACCGGCCGGCGGTTGGAAAACGTCTGCGTATCGTAGGCGGCGTCGCGCACGTCGGCCATGCGCGTGGGCAGGTGCACGCCGCCATAGCGCGACGTGTGCGCCACCGGGCAGCGCTGGCGCAAGTCGTCCCAAATCGGAAACGGATCATCGACCCATTGGGCATCCATGTGATCGAAGTCGGCCGCCCAGTCGGTGACAGGTTGGCGATCGGTCATGTGTCGTCTCCTCGGGAACTTGCGTGACTGAGGCGAATGGCGAATTCCGGGCAGTTGCGCACTGCGAGGCGGGCCAGCTCGATCGAGCCGTCCGGGACGCGCTCGCTGGCAGCGGAAGCAAACCCCAAGTCGTCGATCTTGAAAAGATCGGGGGCCAGCGCGTGGCAGCGGTTGTGGCCCTGACAGCGCTCGGGGTCGACGACGAGACGCCAAGGGCCGGATTTTTCGCTATCGCTCATGCGTCCTGTCTGTCGCGTCGAGGGTGGGTCGGCGGCGTCATCACCGCCCTTGTCGCATATGATGGGGCGACACGGCGTCGTTTGTCGAGGTCTGTTCGCGCCGTGGTGGGGGTTGCGGCAGGGCGAATCAATTCATCTTGCAAGGCCCCGGCCAAGAACTGTCATCCCGGTGCTTGTCACCGGGACCCATCTCTCGGCTGGGCTCAGGCCTGTGGAGGGCTGGGTGCCAAGGACAAACCGCGGGATGACACGAGGGGCGAGATCGAGACTTGAAGTGTCCTGGGGGTTGCGGTTCGATCGGGGCTTTTCTCCGACCCCGAGCGCTTGTTGTGCACAGGCCACCTGCGAGAGCCCGCCCTGGCTGGCAGAAGTGGATTTGCTCGCTTAGACTGATGCTCGTGCAACTCTTCAGTAGGCGTCCCTCTCGTCTACGCCGGCGCCATGGATCGACGCGCCGATGCCATCGACCACCTCAAAAAGGGCCGACGATTCTTCGATCGAGCAGGCGCTGCGCGTCGGCCGCGCGTTGGGCTTATCGGGCGCGCTTCAGCTCGGATACGTCGTCGATGACATCGATGGGGCACGCCGCCGCATTGGATCGCGGCTGGGCGTCCAAGCGTGGTATCGGCCCCGCGTGATCAAACAGAAGCTCGTTTTCCAAACACGACCGATCGAACACGACCTCAGCATCGTCGTGGGCTATGGGGGTGGCGTCCAGGTCGAACTCATTGAGCGAGATGATCGACGCAGCAGCCTGTTTGAAATCGCCACGGCTGATCCGGAAGTGAACCCCCATCACTTCGGATATTTTGTCCCCAGTGTGGAATCGCAGCTCACGCGCCTTGCCGATCTTGGCCTCAGGTCCGTTCAACACGGCTCCATCTGGTTCGCGAGGGGCCATCGCACGCGCGTCGCCTATGTCGATGCGCGCCCGACTCTGGGGGCCATTGTCGAACTGATCGAACACCGCATGCAGGGCGTCAACATCGGCATGCCGAGCTGGTACGTGAAACTGGGCGCTGGGGTCGGTTTGGTCGAGCGACTGGACGACCGTTGATACATCGAACCTCCCGGACTGGCGCGAACCTGCCGCCGGTGGGAGGGAACTTCGTCTGACACGAGCTGTTTTCCAAGACATGCCCTCCGTCGCCTCGCGCGACGCCGAATGTCGAAGGAGAGCCGATCGATGACGAGCACGCATAAAGCTGGACATCCCGAACCGACGCCGCCGCCTCGCCCGATGGATCCGCCGATTCCGCTGCCGGGCGATCCCGTACCGCGACCACCGGATTTACCGCCTGGTGAACCCAATCCCCCGGTGCCGATCGATGACCCGTTGCCGACACCGGGCGATCCCGTACCGCAGCCCCCGCCTCGGCCGATGCACGCGATGGCGCATGGCGGCGATCCGTCGCCCCGCCCGCCCGATTTGCCGCCGATTCCCGAACCGATGCCGATGCCCACACCCGGCGATCTTGGTCCCGCCTCGCCCCGGCCTGGGTGAGACGTCTAGCCTGCGCGGCGGCTCATCTCGACGCCCCCCGACAAGCGGCGTAAGCTCGCGCCTGGAGCTGCATGGGAGCACACGACGATGAGCGGAGAGAACTGCCTCGAAGGCCTGAAAATTCTCGACCTGACACAGTTCGAAGCCGGCCCGTCCTGCACCGAGGCGCTGGCGTGGATGGGCGCGGACGTGGTCAAGGTCGAGAATCCAGGATCGGGAGATCCCGGGCGCACGACCGGCCGCACGGACCCCGCCAAAGATGCGCTCTATTTCCTCCAGTACAATTCCAGCAAGCGCTCCGTCGCCGTCAATCTGAAAGACCCCCGCGGGCTCGAGATCGTCAAAGACTTGGCGAAGCACGCCGACGTGATGATCGAGAATTTCGCACCGGGGGCCATTGAGCGGCTGGGCTTGGGCTACGACGTAGTCAAGGCGATCAACCCCGCTATCATTTTTTGCCAGATCAAGGGCTTCGGCACCGGCAGTCCCTATGAAAAAGGGCTCGCCTTCGACATGATCGCCCAGGCCTGCGGGGGCCTCATGTCGATCACGGGCGACGAGGATGGTCCGCCGTGTAAGCCCGGCGCCACGATCGGTGATACGGGCACGGGCATGATCATGGCCATATCCATTCTGGGCGCTTACGTACGCCGGTTGCGCACGGGCAAGGGCGAACATCTGCAGGTGGCCATGCAGGATTCGATCCTGCACTATATCCGCAACGCGTTCTGTTACATGGAGCGCACCGATATGAAGCCAGCGCCGCGCGCAGGCTCCAAGACGGTGGGCGGCGGCAATCCGCCGATCGGCGTCTACCCGTCCAAAGGCGGCGGCCCCAACGATTGGGTCTACGTGTTCACGAGCCCCGCCAATCCCGAGCACTGGACCCGGCTGTTGAAGGTGATGGGCCGCGAAGACCTGATCGGCGACACGCGCTACGACACGCCGGCGGCGCGAACCGCCCATCGCGCCGAAGTCGACGCCATCGTGACCGCGTGGACGCAACAGCACGACAAACACGAGGCGACGCGGCTCATCAGTGGCGCGAGCATTCCGGCAGGCCCCGTGCTCGATACGCGCGAGCTCGCCGATGATCAGACGTTGCGGGATCGCAAGATCCGCCAGACGATGCAGCATCCAGCCGTCGGTGATTATGTCATGAGCGGATGGCCTGTGCGCTTCGGCGGCGAGCCCCCCAAGGTCGGTCCCGCGCCGCTCCTGGGCCAGCACAGCAGCGATGTTCTCGCCGACTGGCTGAAGATGGACCGCGACGCGATCGGCGCGCTGAAAACGGCGAAAGTCATCACCGGGTGAGCTCTCCAGCGTCGGTCGAGCACGGCCTCGACCGACGTGTCGCCTCGCTCACTCTGCGAGAAATGCCCGCATGCGCGCGTTCGCCAGGTCCGGGTCTTCGAAGTGCGTGAAGTGGCCCGTGCGATCGGCGCGCTCCAAGGTGAAGGTCTCGAAGTAGTCCGCGAGCTTGTCGGAGAAATCGAAGCGCAACACCGGATCATGCGCGCCCCAGAGAAAATAACTCGGCGCGGTGATCTTCGGGATGGCGACTGGTCCCTCCATCAGGCGGCGGCGAAACTTCGACACGCCGATGTACCAATCGAAGCCGCCCTGGAGGTTGCCGGGCAACAGGAAGTTGTCGACCCACTCCTCAAGATAGGGCTCGAACGCTGTTTTCTGATGGCTCCAATGCGTCAGGAAATGGCGGAAGTAAATGCGGGCCGCCTCCCGTGAGGACCCGACGAGCGCGGCGGCAAAGTCCTTCTGATGGAACTGCTGATACCAGGTCTCGGGAAAATGTCGGTAGTCCCCCCAGCGTGATCCGACGCCGGGATAGGCGCAGTTGAAAAAGAACAACTTCGATACGCGTTCGGGCCACGCCAGCGCGAACTGCTGCGCGACGAACGAGCCGACGTCGTGGCTGACGATGGCGAAACGATCGAGCCCCAACGCGTCTGCGAAGTCGCGCAAGTCCTTGGCGAGCAGTTGCGGCGGCGAACCGTCGGCGGGACGCGCGACCTTCGACACGGTGCGCCCGAACCCGCGTAGGTCGGGCGCGATGCAGTCGAAGCCATCCGCCAGAGCGGGAATGGTGTGCAGCCAAGTGCGCTTGAATTCGGGCCAGCCGTGCAGGAATACGACGGGCGTGCCGGCCCCCGCGCGCACGTAACTGATGTGCAGGTCGCCCGTTTCGACCGTCTTGCCCTGCCAATCGATCGTCATGAAAAACGCCTCTCGCTGTTGCTGGCCGCGCTCCAGTGAACTATGAGCCCGACATGGGAACAAGTCCTCCACATCACGATCGACCAGATATGCCGGGTGAACGTTACGGACCCGCGCCCGGGCCGATCGGCACGACTGGCGACGGCGCGGTGGTGGCGCTGGCCGACATGACGCCGCACGGCGCGACCGACATCGGGACGCGGTTGGCTGCGATCGATCCGTGGGCGCGTGTGGGCTACAGCGCGCAGAGCTTTCTCGGATACCTCGCCGCGCATGAACCCAACGTCGCGCGCTATCGCATCCTGCTGGATGCTGCACCCGTCGGGGCGATGGTCATTCGCCGGGTCTGGCTGCACGGGCCTTACCTGCAACTCCTCGGCCTCGTGCCGGAGGCGCAGGGTCGCGGCGTTGGGGAACACGCGTTGCGCTGGTATGAAGCGCAGGTGCGGGGTCAATATCGCAACCTGTGGCTGTGTGTGTCCGCCTTCAATACGCGCGCACGCCGCTTTTACACGGCGCACGGCTTCACCGAATCAGGCGTTTTGGATAGCCTCGTGTTCGACGGCAAAGACGAGATTTTGATGCGCAAGCGCCTGTTTTGATCCGACGCGGGGAGTGCGACGCATGCTGGTTGTCAACGTCTATCCAGGCCTGGTCGAAGGGCTGATCCCGCTCGGCATCGGCGTCTACATGACGCTCGTTTATTTCGGCGTGATTCCCGCAGGTCTCGACGCCAAGAAAG
>JANOKV010000448.1:0-1732 GCA_031419415.1 Hyphomicrobiales bacterium
TTTCCCATCCCCATGAAGCCGCCGAAACTCATGACGGCGTAGGCGACTTTGCCCGAGGTCTTCTCGATCATCAGGTGATCGATATCACCGATGTGGGAGCTGTCGGGGCTGTAGACTTGCGTGCCCTGCACGTCTTCGCTCGAAATCAACGTGTTTGCCGAGCCTACTCGAGCCGCGGAATGGGTCATGCATCATCTCCTGTGGTGTGCGGGGGCGCTGCGAGCGCGCCTGCTTCGGTTGAGCTGGGTGAACCGACGCCGCCGGGAGAAGTTCCAACCGGCCTCACCGCGCCGCCTTGATAAAAAAGGCCACCGCTTCGATTGGAAGCGGTGGCGCAAGTCGCCCGCAGACTGGGGAGTTAGCGCTGCGGCGTCGTGGTCGTTGCCGGTGGAACCGTCGATGAGGCCGGGGGCATGGTTGTCGTTGCAGGCGGCGTCGTCGTGGTCGTCGTGGTGCTGCGACCCGTCGTGCCCGCGCCTGTGCCGGTTACAGAGGTCGACATCGGATTGCGCCACTCGGCCATCGTCTTCAAGCTGTCCTTCGTGAAGTTGCCCACGAACACAAGCGTATTGCCGTCGCGCATCGGCTTCAGCGTGTTGAGATCGAGCGCGACCTTATGCTCGCCGATGCCGAGGAAACCACCGACGCCGACGATGATGTGCATGATCTTGCCGCTGCCATCCATCACGAGGTCATCGACTTCACCGACGCGCTCGTTCTGCTGATTGCGGACAGGGGCTTTCATGACGTCGGTCGCCAGCATTCCTCTGGAGTCGACGGGAGCAGCCTGCACGGTCGTGGTCGACGTCGTCGTCGATGAGGCAGGCGGGACTGGGGTCGGTGAAGGCGTCGTCTGTGCAATCGCAGCCGACGAATACAGCAGCGTGCCGAGCAGGGCGATAACGGATGTCGATTTGGTCATGTTGCTACTCCTGAGCGATCAGTGGTTCGTCGAAGTGAAACGAGCACTGTGGTCAGGATGTTCCCAGCGGGCTGGTGACGAACTTGTCGGGAACGCAGCAAAAAAGGCGTAGATTCAATGCTGGATAGGCTTCGTTGCGGCATCGAGCCAATTGAGATCAGCACCAGAGAGGCCAGGAGCGATCTGCTCGCGCACACGCGCGTGATAGGCGTCGAGCCAAGCCAACGCTGCCGGTGAGAGCAGAGCAGGGTCCACGAGGCGTCGATCAATCGGGACGAGCGTCAACGTCTCGAAGCCCAGCATCTCGCGCTCGCCACCGACGATCTTTTCGGGAGGCATGGCGAGCAGCAGATTTTCGATCCGAATGCCATAGGCGCCCGTTTTGTAATAGCCGGGTTCGTTGGAGATGATCATTCCAGCTTCGATCGCTACGTGCCCGCGCTTCGAGATGGATTGCGGCCCTTCGTGGACGGAGAGATAACTCCCGACACCGTGTCCAGTGCCGTGATCGAAGTCGAATCCACGATCCCACAGTGCGCGCCGTGCGAAGGCATCAATGTGGGCGCCCGTCGTGCCCTTCGGAAAACGCGCCGTTGCGATGGCGATGTGGCCGGCCAGCACCAGCGTGAAGCGTTCGCGCATTTCGGGCGTCGGCGTGCCGATGGCCACCGTGCGCGTCACGTCCGTCGTGCCGTCCTGATACTGGGCGCCGGAGTCGACCAGAAACAGCTCTCCCCGCGCAAGGAGACGATTGGATTGCTCGCTCACCCGATAGTGCACGATCGCCCCATTGGGGCCCGATCCCGAGAT
>JANOKV010000449.1:0-7952 GCA_031419415.1 Hyphomicrobiales bacterium
ATCGTCGGCTGCGTGCCCGACAAGGGATTGTCTGCATCCCAGGCGACTTTGACGTGTTCGAAGCGGGCTGAGAGCGCATCGTAAATCATCAGCCGGCCGGCAAGCGTGTCGCCGATGCCGAGAATTTCCTTCAAAACTTCCGTCGCCTGCAACGTGCCGATGACGCCGACGACCGCGCCGAGCACGCCAACCTCGGAGCAATTGGCGACGGCGCCCGGTGGTGGGGCCTCGGGAAAAAGGCATCGGTACGTCGGCCAAGGCGACCCGTCGGGCCGAATCTCGTGCGGCTTGAACGTGGTGACGTAACCATCGAACGGGCCGACAGCGCCGAACACGAGCGGTCTCTTCGCCAGATAGCAGGCGTCCGACACCAAGTAGCGCGTCACGAAATTGTCCGAGCCATCAGCGACGATGTCGTAGCGGCCGATGATGTCCAGCGCATTGTTCGCATCGAGGCGGCAGGGGTGCATCTCGACCGCGACGTGCGGGTTGAGGCGCGCCACCATATCGCGCGCGCTCTCGACCTTCGGCGCGCCGATATGAGCGGTGTCATGCACGATCTGGCGCTGCAAGTTCGACAGCGACACGACATCGTCATCGATCATGCCGATCGTGCCGACGCCGGCCGCTGCCAGATACATGATCAGCGGGCTGCCCAGGCCGCCGGCGCCAATGAGCAGGACGCGCGCCGCTTTGAGCTTCTGCTGCCCCTGGCCGCCGACGTCCTTGAGCACGAGATGGCGCTTGTAGCGCGCGATTTCTTCAGGCGTGAGGTTCATGCCGCCAATCTATCGGGTCGGCGGGCAAGAGGCAAAGGCGTGAAAGGAAATGCGTGAAAGGAAATTCCGGGGGGCTGGACACGGTGGGCGCAACCTGTTGGCATGACGGCCTCTCATCGCACACAGGAGCTGCCCCGATGACGATCATCGACTCCCAGGTCCACGCCTACGAGGCCAACACGCCCAAGCGACCCTGGCACAGCGTGCCGAACTGGCCCCCTCACGTGACCGGCGACGAGATGGTGGCGGCGATGGACAAGGTCGGCGTCGACGGCGCGATCTTCATCTCCGCCTTTTCCATGTACCAGAACGACGCCAGTTATGCGGTGGAGGTGCAACGCGCCCATCCTGGTCGGATGGCGCTCGTCAAGCCGGTCAACCCCGACGATCCCGCCGTGGCCGACGTCATAGCCGACTGGAAGAAGACGCCGGGCGCGGTCGGCATCCGCATCATGATGACCAAGGAGGCCAAGCGCGACCCGACCGATCCAGGTCTCGATCGCATCCTTCGCGCGGCCGTGAAGGTCGACTTTCCCGTCAACATGCTCTGCTGGGACAACGTCGACGCGGGCACAGCCGTGGTCGATCGCCACCCGGACACGCGCTTCATCATCGACCATTTGGCGATCCTCCAGCCGCGCACGCCGCCTGCGGGGCCGCAACCCTGGGCCGACCTGCCCAAGGTGTTGGATCTCGCCAAACGCAAGAATGCCGTCATCAAAGTGAGTGGCGCCTGCACGCTGTCCAAGCAGCCCTATCCCTTCCCCGACATCTGGGACCCATTGGCTCGCGTGTTCGATGCCTGGGGTTTCGAGCGCTGCCTGTGGGGCACGGACTGGACGCGCGCCTTCGCGGTCGTCAACTACGAGCAGGCCGTCCAGCCCTTTCTGAAAACGGACCGCCTGAGCGCCAGCGAGCGCGCCATGCTAATGGGCGGCGCCTGCGCCAAGGCCTATGGCTGGTCGCCGACGAAAGGTTAGTCGGTCATCGGGCGATGGCGTCGAGCCATCGCCCGTCCCCCCAAATCCTGGCGTCGGCAAGCTCGACGTAAGGCTGCCTGCCTAAGTCGATCCGCAAGCGTTGCGTCTCCTGGATCGTGGACGGTGGGGCATTGGGACCATGCGGTGCAATCGACCCGGTGTCAGCAGACGTCGCACGGGCGGTCGTCGAACCTCTTGCGCGCTGATAGCCGCGCTTTTTTTCGGCATGATTGCGGAGCGATCCGCGCATGCGGAGCCGCTGAGGTCGCCACCGCGACAGGCTGTGGGATCTGGCGCGGCACATGACATGCGCTTGGCGAAAGCAGATCGGGAGTTCGAAGCCGTCGCACTCCATGCCCTCTTCGCGCCGATGTTTTCCTCGGATCGGAGCGGCGCCTATGGAGGCGGCATGGCCGGCAAGCATTGGCAGGCTTTGCTGAGCGAGCACATTGCCAAACACATTGCGTCGAGTGGTCAATTGCGCCTCGCACCCGCGCGACCGATGGCGCAGCGTCAGGCGCCGCGCGTCTTCCCGGCAAACGGGGTTATGCGCGCGTTCACGCGACACTGCGGCACGCAGGGGTGTGCGCCGTTCACCACTTGGACGACGGTCGTGGAAAGCGCCTCCGTCGGCGAACAGGAACAGACCAGACCGAGCGGCTGGGAAGTGAGGACCATCGATGCCGTTACAGCCCCATGAGACTGACGGGCCATCCGTCGCACCGGATGCAGCGCTTGCCGAAAGGGGGGCGCTCAACCGGGCGCTCATCCAGCTCGCGATGCGTATCGAACGTGTTTTGCTCGAAGAGAAAAACGCACTGGCGGCGCAGCCCAAAGACCTGGATGTCCTGATCGCGCGCAAAGAACACCTCGCCCTCGAAGTCTTACGGCTGTCTCAGGCCGCAGGGCGCGTAGCACCAGACGCCACCAGCAAAACGCGACTGGAAACGACCGTCAGACTGCTGGCCGAGAATAGCGACCTTCTGCGCCGTCACATCGATGCCGTCAGCGAGATCGCCGCGCTCATTGCCGGCGTCGTCACCAAGGCCACCGGCGATGGGACCTATTCGCGTTTTGCCGCTCGGCAGGAGCGTTGGTCGTGAAAGGGCATTTGGCTGTCGGGATCGTGACCCTGGTGGCGACGCTGGTCGGAAGCCATGGCGCCCTGCTCATGGGGATGGGGGAACGACACCCAGATCGGCCCGGTGATCTGGTCCCGCTCGACGTGCTCAAGCTCGAACCCGTATCCGTGCCGATTGTCCGTGCCGGCGCGATTGCGGGCTATGCCATCGCCCGCGTCAGCCTTTCCGTCCCCGTGCCCGAGCTCAAGACGATGCGGCCCATCCTGGCGGCGTACGCCACCGAGGCCGTGTTTCGCTCCGTTTACGAAGAGACGGTTTTTGACTTTTCTGGGTTGAAAGTCGTGGAAATAAAAGCGCTGACCGACCGAATTACGAAGTTCTCCAACGAACGGATCGGCCGCGACATCGTCAAAGGTGCGGTGATCGACGGGTTGAGCTTTGTCGAGCCATCGAACATTCGCTCCCGCGGAGGATGACCGGGGCCCGCAAATTCACGGTTCGATCAGTTGATCGCTCGACGGCGTCGGGGTGGACGTTGCGCGCTGCAAATCCCACCCCGCGCCCCCAATGCTGCTTGGCCAAACATCACTCCAGCCGCAGCGTCGGTCATTCCATCATTGCTGTGCCAGAAGCGGTGTGATGCGCTGCACCTCGACGCGTCTGTTTCTCGCTTCGGGTCCCTGCGTGCCCACCTTGAGATGTTGCTCGCCGTACCCTTGTGTGACGAAGTTTTCTGTCGGCAGGCCGAACTCTTCGGACAGAATTTGCGCGACCGACTCTGCACGCCTGTCCGACAAGCTGAGGTTATCGACGTCGGCGCCCACCGCATCCGTATGGGCGGCGATCAAAAACACTTCGTCGGGGTTGCTGACCAACAGCCGCCTCAGGACGCGCGCGACCCGCTCGAGTTTCGGGCGTTGATCGTCCGTGATCTGCCACGATCCGAATTCGAACGTAATGGTATCCAGGTCGACGCGACGCATCCTTTGGCGCAATTCGTAGGTGTAGCGGATTTCCTCCAACGAGTACGACCGCTCCAGGGCTTCGACGGGCGGTGCGCTCAGCGCCTCGTACAAATCGTCTTCCGTCGATCGCTCGTCATTGACGATGTACAATTCGCGCGGGATGCGCACCGTCGGGGGTGGCAGATTGAGCGCGATGGCCAGTCCCACCGCTCCCACACCGACTGCGATGCCGGCATTGCGCATGAATCGGCGATTGTCGATGATATTGAACTCGCGCCCCTCGCGGTCCCGACGATAGCGGCGCACGACGCGTCCGTCGCCATCGACGACGCTCACGACACGAATGCCGTCAGGACGGACATAAATCGTCTCGTTCGTGCCGTCCGATCGGCGCTCGGTGCGCGCGTCTCTATGGACCCGACGGAAGCGCTCCGATTCGTCATGCCGAATAATGATGCGGTTGTCCTGTTTGACAATGACGCGATTGCCAGGGCCTGGCTCTTGGATCACCGTGCGCTTGCCGCCGTCCTCGACGCGTTGTGTGCGTGTCGATTTCAGTTCTTCCAGGCGCGGCTGCGGTTCCGCCGCGCGCGGAAGGCGATCTGGTTGCTTCGGCGGTGTCTCGACGATCGCTGGCGGCGATGCGCCAGGTGGTTGGCTTTTAGTTGGCACGGGTGCTGGACCACCGTCCTTTGGAGATGGCGTCGCCACGCCTTGGCCAGGCGCTGGACCGGGGCTGCCCTCCTTCGGTGACTCAGGCCGCGTGGCAGCAGCCGGTGGTAGCCCCGGCGATACGGGCGGGCTCGCAGATTTCAATTCGGGTGACGGGGCGCCCGTGGTCGCGGGCGCTTTCGGTTGAGGAGCAACAGGCTCGGCTTTCCGGGCGGCGGGTGGAGCGTCTTTCAGCTCGCGTGGTCCGCGATCGTCCCGGCCGACATCCCGCGTGCCCGTTCCGCCGCCAGGCGGCGTGGCAGGCGGCGTCGCGGGTGTCACAGATTTTCGCTCGGGCGGCGGCGGAGCGCGGTCCGGTTGCGCTCTTGGTTCCGGACTGGTCGGTTCGGCGCGTTTGGGCGAGACGGGCGTCTCTCTCTCCTGGCGAGGCGCTGTGGTCCGCGGAGCCTCCTGTTGTGGTGGCGGTGGCGTTGCCGATTTTCTCTCCCTCGGCGCGTCACCCTGGTCGCGCGCTGGCGGTGCGGCACGAGGCACTGTCGGCTCTCCCGGTGGTGGCCCAGAGGGTGCAGGCGCGGCGCGCTTCTCCTGGCTTTTCTTGCGCGCAGGATCGCCTTTCTCCTGCTCTCCTTCGGTTGCCGGCGCTCCCTTGGGGGCCTGGGCAAGTTGGATGGTTTGCGCAATGGACGCCTGCGGTCCCCATGCGGATGCGAGAAAAAATACGGATGTGAGGGCAACGAGGCCCCGTTTTGCAGTCATGCGGTGGATCTCACTGTTGAGCCCCCGAATGTCGGGGCGAATGGCGCTACCGGTCGACAAACTCGACACACTCGTACGGTACGCAAGGTGACTGCACTATGAACGCAAAAGCGACTGCAATTGGGCACGTCTCAACGTGGAGAGCCGACGCTTCATCGCGCCCTCCACGTCTCGAGCAAGGCTGGAACCTAGCGGTGGTCAAACGCGACCACGGCGCACCAGCCCCATGACGAGGGTAACGACGAAAATAATGATCGCGACCCAGAACAAGAGGCGCGCGCCCTCCATTGCCGTTCCGGCGACGCCGCCAAAGCCGAACAGTGCGGCCACGACGGCCACGACCAGAAACGTGACAGCCCAGTAAAGAAGATTGCCCATGATTTGTGCCTTTTGACGATCGATCCACGCGGTCGGCCAAACGCAGCCACCGATACGAGCAGAACGCTGCTGGTCCCGACGAGTTCCGCTGGAAATTCTCGAAGCGAGGCCGATGGTGAAGAGCCAGCAAAAAACGACGCTAGGTCGTCACCGGTCCCAGGTCCGGGCCAGGACCCGCATCCAGTTTTCGAAGCAGATTTTTTCGATCAGCGGTTCGCCGAATTGACGGGCGCGCATCGCCGCGATGAGATTGGGCAATCCGGCCACCGAGCCCAGCTCTTCGGGAATGACGGCGCCGTCGAAATCGGACCCGAGGCCAACCCCGTCCTCGCCGAGGCGCTCGATCAGGTAGGCGATGTGATCGACGACCGTATCGAGTGGCGTCGCTGCACTGCGCCGGCCATCGGCCCGCAGGAAGCTCACGGCGTAGTTGACGCCGACGAGCCCGCCGGTCTCGCGGATCGCGGCAAGTTGCTTGTCCGTCAAATTGCGCGATGAGGCGCACAGCGCGTGCGCATTGGAGTGGGAGGCGACCAACGGCGCATCGGAAAGTTTCGCAATGTCCCAGAAGCCCTTCTCGTTCATGTGCGACAAATCGATCAGAATGCGCAACTCATTGCAGCGCGTGACGAGGGATCGCCCCAAATCGGTCAGGCCGTCTCCGGTATCGGGCGACGATGGAAAACGAAACGGCACGCCGTGCGCGAAAATGTTGGACCGGCTCCACACCGGCCCGAGCGACCGCAGCCCCGCCGCATAGAGCACGTCGAGCATCTTGAAATCGGCGTCGATCGCCTCGCATCCCTCGATGTGCAGCACGGGCGCGTGCGCACCGGCGGCGTGCGCGGCACGGATATCGGCGACCGATCGCGCGATCCGGACCGCGCCGCCCGAGCGTTCTTCGATGCGCAGCAGCAGCGATGTCATGTCGAGCGTGGCGCGCTGCGCGTGGGTCAACTCGGGAGTTGGGGGAATTGGGACATCGTAGGGCACGACATCGGTCGGCCGGCTAGTGGCGTCTTTGCTTTCCGAGGGCACGAAGATGGCATAAAGCCCGCCGACCATGCCACCCGCGCGCGCCCGGGGCAGATCGAATTGCCCCCGCGATTCTCCATCGAGGAAGGCGGAGACGCCATCACCGTCCTGCCGCCAGAGGCGCAAGAGCACATCGTTGTGGCCATCGAAGGAATGCATTCAGTCGCCTCTTTGGGGATGATTTTTGCGGAAGATGCCCGAGTGTACGCCATTCTGGCCGCATTTCAGTAGCGGTGAAAGCGTCCCCAAAAAGCCGCAAGACCGATCGGCCCACTCATCCGTCACCCCGCCTCGATCCCGCCCTACCAGCTCCTTTTCAAGCCGAGGCATTGCTGGCATGGTTCGCATGCCGATCCGTTCATGGCCTGTCATCGGTGTTCTGTCGTCGCCTCCGGCGGGTGCGCCGCTGCATGGAGCGGCTATGGTTGTCATTACGCCGATAGGCGCCACGTTCGGCGCTCGCATCGAGGGGATCGATCACTCATGACCGGGCGAACTGTGCTCTATCAAACTGTCGGCGAACGCCTGACCCGGTGGGACGTCGATGTCGATGCGGCGACCCTCACCCCGCGCGATTCGGTGGCCTTGCCGTCCAACGTCCAGTACGTTTGGCCGCATCCCTCGCGGAAATTCCTCTACGTCACGACCAGCGATGCCGCAGCCGGCAACGAGCCCAACCCCGGCACGGTGCATCGCCTGTGCGCAGTGCGCGTCGCCGCGGATGGCGCACTCTCTCTGCATGGCGAGCCTGCCGCCCTACCCCAGCGCCCCATCCACCATAGCCTGGACGTGGCCGGAAAATTCGCGCTGACGTGCTATAACAAACAGAGCGATCTAACGGTGCATCGCATCAATGCCGACGGCAGCGTCGGAGCGGAAATCCGGCAAGCTGCGAAACTGGATGTCGGAATTTTCGCGCATCAGATCGTGCCGACGCCCGGCAACCGTTCCGTCATCATGGTCACGCGGGGCAATCGGCCCGAGCATGGCAAACCAGAAGATCCGGGCGCCCTGAAAATCTACCGCTTCGCGGAGGGGCAACTGTCCCCGCTCGCCAATTTCGCCGTCGGCGGTCATGGCGGTCTGGGTTATGGGCCGCGTCATGTGGATTTCCATCCCAGTAAGCCGTGGGTCTACGTGTCAGTCGAGTCACAAAATGAACTACACATGCATCGCCTCGAGGGCGATTGTCTGTCGTCCGAGCCGCTCTATGCGAAACGCTCGACGGTCGGCGCCTACGACATTCACTTCCCGCAGGCCGCAGGCGGCATTCACGTTCATCCCGACGGGCGAGCCGTCTACCTA
>JANOKV010000450.1:0-3401 GCA_031419415.1 Hyphomicrobiales bacterium
AGGCCGCATCGATCAATCGCGACACAGGCGCCGTTCCACTCGACCTCGAACCGCCTCGAGTCACACAGGAGTCGAGCCGTTCTTTTTTCAGATTGTCGGAATGGGCCGCCTTACGTCGATGCCCGCATCGCGGGCGTGCAAAACGGCCAGAGATGACCAGGTGGAAGCATTTTTCAGACCTCCCTTCAACGAATAACAGAAGTTTGGACCGTTGCCAGAAAATGTCAATGCAATAACGAAAATAATTAACGCAGAAACGGCGAAGACTGGCGACACGGACACGCGGCGTCAGGCCTTCCGCGCGAAAAATGCGCAGGTGCAGAATGGAGGACCTGATTACCCTGATCCCTCCGCTCCAATTCTCCTCTCCCCCTGCACGTCATCTCCGCGCAGGCGGGCACCCACGATCGGCGCCGTAATACGCGAAACGTGTGGTGGGTGCCCGCCTTCGCGGGCATGACGTTGAATTTGGATTGATTGCACAGGCCTCTCGGTGGCCTCATGTCATCAGCGGACACATCGGGGTCATCAGGATGGAGGATCACGGGCTACTTTTTCGCCCGCGCGATGGCTTCTTCGATCATGCGGCGGGCGTCGGTTTCGTCGCCCCAGCGCTCGATGCGGGCCCATTTGCCGGGCTCCAAATCTTTGTAGTGCGCGAAGAAATGCTCGATCTGCTTGAGCGTGATCTCGGGCAGATCGGCAATCGTGCGCACACGATCGTAGCGCTGCGTCGTCTTCGTGCTCGGCACCGCGATGATCTTTTCGTCGCCGCCCGCGTTGTCTTCCATGATCAGCACGCCGACCGGCCGGCAATTCAAAACGGCGCCGGGAAAAATCGCGCGGGTGTTGCACACGAGAACATCCAGCGGATCGCCATCATCGGACAACGTGTGGGGAATGAACCCGTAGTTTCCGGGATAGCGCATCGGCGTGTAGAGAAACCGGTCGACGAACAGAGCCCCGGACGGTTTGTCCATTTCATATTTGATGGGCTCCCCGCCGATCGGCACTTCGATGATCACGTTCACGTCGTGCGGCGGGTTCGTGCCGATCGGGATGGCGTCGATACGCATGGGGTGGTTTTTCCGTTGCTCAATAAAGCGTCTCTTTCAGGCGGGCCGGATAAGCTTTCTCGTAGGCGACGGCATCGATCGACCCCTTCGAGAGGCGCGCCAGCATATCGCCGCCCGAGGGAAGTTCCGAACGCGGCACATGCGCGTCTGCGCTCCACAGCCGCGATCGAATGAAGGCCTTGGGGCACTGGAAATAGACGCTGTCGGTGGTCACGGACAAAACCGTGCGCGGCAGCTTGCCTTCCATTTCGAACAGGGCGAGCAGATCGGCATCGTCGCGGATCTCGGCGCGGCCGTTGATGCGCAGCGTATTGCCGATGCCCGGGATCATGAACAGCAGCGAGACCCGAGGATCGCGCACGATGTTGCGGAGCGCATCGACCCGGTTGTTGCCGCGCCGATCGGGAATGAGCACCGTTTTGCGATCGACGACCTTGACGAACCCGGCCGGGTCGCCGCGCGGCGAGCAATCGAGCCCCTCGGGTCCCACCGTCGCAATGACGACGAACGGAGCCTTGTCGACGAACACGCGATAGTCGTCCGAAATATAATCGATTTCTTTTACGATGGCGGCGGCAACCGGCTCGCCATAGAGCCGGTCCAATTCGGCGATGCTGGTGATCTGTGCCACGGGGTCCCTCCTCGCGCGTTGCTTTGTGCGCACCGATGCTATGTCGGCGCGCTCGATTTGTCTCTCATTCCTGAATGGGCCGCGTCACCATGCGCGATCCGCCGCCCCACAGAGCGAAATAGGCCATCTTGATGCCGGCGCCGCCCGTGACGATCGGGTGAATGTCGCCGGGCGCGCTGGCAACACCCGCCGCATGCAGATCGCGCTGCAGCGCAGCGCATCCCCACCCCGCCGCGCGACACAGGTCGACCAGCTCCGGCGGCAGCAGAAACACTTGCTCCGGAAGGGCGCTTTTGCGGCCAGCGCCCGTCGTCGTATTGGCCGCCTGCATGATGCGCCCGAGCGGATCGAGGATCGTGCGCGGGTGATCGCGCGGCTCGTCGGGCAGCACCTCGGCGGTGCCCGAGACACCCAACACTGTCACCGCACTGCACCCGCGATCGAGGCCGCGACGTTCCGCCAGGGACGGCCACGCTCCCGCGCCGTGCTCGGCAAAACAGAACGTATATTTGCCGGGCTGGCCCAGCGTCGCCATGTCGCCCACGCCCTCCCGCGCGCCACCGATATTGCGCAGCACGAGGCTCAGCGCCCGCCCGATGGTGGCGTTGGCCCTATTTCCAGGGCCCAGACAATTCGTCGACGCGTTGAGGTCCAGAGCCCGCGCCACGGGTCCATGCACGACCATCGCCACGGCCGCCGAACCTGTCGTGGTCATGAGCCCGAGCAGATTGAATTCCGGCTCGAGGCAGGCCATCGCAGCCGTTACGACCAGAGGCACGACACCGGGCTGGCACCCGGCGAGCACGCACTGATAGGCCACGTCCTCCGGGATCAGGTGCCCAAACAGTGGCGGCATCGATCCACGACTGTCGCCCGGACGCGCGACCCCCGCAAGCATGGCAGCGAGCCTACGCTCGGTCGGGGGCACGAGGGGCAAGCCGTCTCCGAGCCCCGCCGCCTCGAGGCGCGCCTGGGCCTCGTCGAAGGACTGCACTTCGGTAAACAGTGGTCGCATATCCGGGTCCAGCACAATCGGCCACTTTCGTTGATGGGGGCTAGGCCTGCGCCAAGTCCTCCGATCGACCATCATTGCCCAGCAATTGCAAGTCCATGATGTCACGACGCACGGGCGATTGTGGTCACTCCTGCCATCCCGCGATCGAATGACCCGTGACAGGACGCGAACGACATCGCGCGCGCATTTGTGCCGTATTCACGCTCTAGGTCGAAGGCAGGCCGGGGGGCTGAGCCGTGTCCACGACGCGCGACGTCGTGCGGCCGATCACGTCAGGATCGTCGAGTTCGATGCGTGTGCGTTGTGTCAATGTCGGTGCGGCACTCCTGTTTATCTTCGTTTGCGGGGCGACAGCCTCGCGCCCAGTTGCGGCCGAAGCCGCCTCGACCCTCGAGATCGACGGCGCGCGCACCGTCTCCCCCGAAGCGATCCGCGCCACCATCGGCCCGCTCCCCGATGGCCCCTTGCCGACCGAGCACGCCGACCGCGCGGTCAAAACGCTCATGGCCACCGGACATTTCTCCGATGTCCGCCTCGATAGACGCGCGGGTCGCCTCGTCGTCACGGTCGTCGAGCACCCTCTTACCGCCACCGTGACGATCGAAGGCAACGTCGAGATCGAACGCAAGACACTCGAAGAGACGCTGGACTTGAAGCCCAGGGCCCGCGTCACCCGCGC
>JANOKV010000451.1:0-1792 GCA_031419415.1 Hyphomicrobiales bacterium
GTCAGCGGGGCCCGTCGCGACAAATGCCGTTGCGAGCGCGTGTAGCCCTGGATTGTGCCCGACCAGCATGAGATGGCGGATATCGTCGCCGACGTGGCGAACAATGCCGAGAAGCGTGCGCGGGTTAGCGAGATACAGATCATCGTCGAAGGTGATCGGCGGTTCCGCGACGAAAGACTTGAAGGCCAGCGTACAGGTGGCGCGCGTGCGCTCGGACGTGGATGCGAGAACGAGATCGGGAGAAAGCCCATGTTTCACCATCCACACCCCCATTGCGCTAGCGTCTTTTTCGCCGCGCGGAGCCAGCGGCCGATCGAAATCCTCGACCATCGGGTCGTCGCGGGACGCTTTGGCGTGGCGCAATATCGATAGGGTCAGCATCGGCGAGGCCCTTTGACGGTGCGGCATCGAGGCTATGCCCCGAACGGCAGGTTGGCATTTCGCCGCCCAGATGGCTACGTTGGCGCGAATTCGAGAACAGGCTGAGAATTCCATCAGGGGAACGCACGATATGGCACACAAAGGGATGATCTTCGGAATTTTTTTGGCACCCTTTCACCGGGTGGGAGACAACCCGACGCTGGCGATGCGGCGCGACATGGAGCTGGTCGAGTGGATCGATCAGCTCGGTTATGACGAAGCCTGGATCGGCGAGCATCATTCGGCGGGCTGGGAGACGATTGCGTCGCCTGAACTCATGATCGCAGCACTCGCCGAGCGTACCAAAACCATTCGCCTGGGCTCAGGCGTGACGAGCCTGCCCTATCATCATCCCTATATGGTGGCCCAGCGCTTCGTGCAGCTCGATCACATGACGAAGGGGCGCGCCATGCTGGGCTGCGGCCCCGGCGCGCTGGTGTCGGACGCTTACATGCTGGCGATCCCGTTCGACAAACAGCGCAGTCGCATGGACGAGTCGCTCGATGCGATTACGCGCCTGCTCCGCTGCGAGGAACCGGTGACCATGAAGACGGAATGGTTCGAGATGCGCGACGCGCGCCTGCATCTGGCCCCCTACACCGATCCGCATTTCAAAATCGCCGTCGCCTCCACGCAGACACCAGCCGCAATGATCGCAGCAGGCAAGTACGGCCTCGCCGTCTTGTCACTCGGAGCCGGCATTCCCGGTGGCCCAGAAGCCCTGGCCAACCAATGGAAGATTGCCGAGGAATCAGCCGCCCAACACGGCAAGACGATGGACCGCAAGGAGTGGCGTCTCGTCGTCAACATGCACTGCGCGGAGGACGACGAAGAGGCGCTGCGTCAGGTCTCGAAAGGCGAGCGCGCAGAGACCGTCACCTATTTCGAGGAAACACTCGGTCGCCCGCCCGGACGCGCCGATGATCCGCTGCGCGAAGGCGTCAAGATGGGAACGACGCTCATCGGCAGCCCCGATACGATCGCACGCGGCATCGACAAGCTGATCGCAAACAGCGGCGGCGGTTGTGGGGGATTCATGTTCCGCGCGCACGAATGGGCCAACCGCCGCGATACATTCGAGAGTTTCGAGCTGTTTGCACGCTGGGTCATGCCGCGCTACCAGGGCTCGCTCGACACGATCACCGCCTCGCGCGACTGGTGCCGCGAAAATCGCAAGACGATCTTCTCGCCGACCACCGCTGCCGTCAAAAAAGCCTACACCGATGCCGGCCGCGAGGCGCCCGCCGACTTCGACATGCGCCTTCTCGGCGCACGCGACGTGGAAAAGAAGTGAGACGGGCGGCAGGCCGGAGGAGTTTCAAGGCATGTCTGACATCGACTCCGGTCCCAATGCTTGGCAGAGCGCCGCCAA
>JANOKV010000452.1:0-2824 GCA_031419415.1 Hyphomicrobiales bacterium
CGCGACGGCGTCAGGTCCGGCAGCAGTTGAGCGATCAATTTTGCTGCTTCGGGATTGTCGAGCGTCACTGATACATCGGCACGCCGGTCTCGCCATGTCGCGCCGGCCTGGTCGAGGCGCATCGACCCCGAGACCCGCCCCCCACCAACGCTGCCATCCACCGTCAATTCCACGCCGGAATCGGCGGCCCCCGTGACGAGCCAACGACCCGCGACGCGCAACGGCAGCAACGCGGGACTGCGGAAATAGCCCGTTTCGAGGCCAAACGGGTGGGCCAGCAACTCCGACAGTTCCGCCAATCCACCGGCCGTGTCGGCGGTGACGAGCGCCGTGACAGCGCCTTTCGCCCCCGGCTTCATGAAATCCGCGACATCGCCGCGCAATTCCAAAGACCAGCTCTCGTCGCGGCCGATCCGAAGCAGCGGCATTGCCAGATGACCGTCCGCCAACCGGATATCGGTGGCCACGTCGCGCACGATGATGCTGCCTGCAATCAGGCGACCGACCCGCAACCGGAGCAGAACTTCTGGTCGATTGCCGGCCACCGCCTTTTCCGATTGCGCCGCGATCGCCTCGATCTTGGCGGTCAATGCTTGCAGCGCCGCTGCGGGCGCCGCCGCCCCGTCGAGGAGCGGCGTCACGTCGAGTTCGGCGCCCTCGAGCACCAGCGACAAGCGTCGATTTGGCGCTTCGCTGTAGCTCGCCTCGCCCGTGAGCGTACTGCCCGCAAAATGCAACGCGAGGCCGCGGCCCGCCACCACCCGATCGTTGATTTCCAATTGCCCACTGAGTGAAAACGGCCCGTCGCGATGCGGCTCGCCGCTGGGCGTAGGCTTGGTCGCCCAGGCCATAAAACGCACCAGGCTCGCCCCGCGCAGACTGACGTCTCCCGCAAAGCCCGTCGCCGCGCCACGCCCCGTCAGCACACCGCTGGCGTGCAAGCGGCCACCACCTGGCATCGCGACCGAAAACGACTTGACCGCCAGCGCGCCGTCCGTGCGCTCCAGCGTGGTTGCGAGACGGCTGACGACATCCCCGCCCAGTGTCGCCTGCTCGACGTCGAAGGTCACAGTGGCGCGGCCGCTCGTGGGCAAGACGTCGTCCAACCCACTGACGAGCTGGCGCGCAATCTGCAGGGGTGTTCCCGCACCCGGACCCGACAATCGGTCGAAATCGAGCCACCGAGATTGCAGGTTGGCCTGCATCGACATACGATCATGCCAATCGATGCGCGCCTTGCCCGAGGCGAGCTGCGGCTGGCCGTCCTGCTCGAACGACAGGGCTATATCCTCGAGATCGATGCCCGTCGTGTCGGCTTTGATCGGGGACTTGAGATCGATGACGGAAAGGTTGGCCTCGTCGGGCGCGGAGGGCTTGGTCGGCGCATGCGCCGACGTCGCGCGCGCGGCCGCCGGCACCGGCAATCGCGCCGTCAATTCGCCTTCGACGCGGACACGATCCATCAAATCGTGCACGGTCGCGTCGAGGCTGATGCTGGCACCGACTTCGGGCGCCCGCACCGTGCCCTTGATACGAAAGGACCCATCCGCGAGCGCGGCCGCCGTCGAGAGCCGAATATCGCGCGTCCGCCCGCCCGAGGCGAACGCAGCCATCGCCCGATAGGGACCGGTCAACGCTTCAGCGGAGACCTCGCCATTGATGCGTTCGAAACGGGACCGCTCCTCGCCTTTCGGGCCGAACACGGCGATCGAGCCGTTGGTGATCCGCATCGTATCCAGCTTGACGCTACTCGGTAGGAAAACGGCCGCAGGCGCGTGGCCACCGAGCGCTGTCCAGTTGCCGCCGCCTTTCTCATTCATCACCAGCGTAATGGCCGGTTTGCGCAGCTCGACTTCCGTCGCCTCGAACGCCCCGCGAAACAAGGCGCCCACCGCCAGCCAGACGGTCAGATCGTCGGCCCGAAACAGCGGCTCTCCGATGGACGTCTGGCCATCGGCGACGCGAATTTTTTCAAAGCGAATGAATGGCGTAGGCAACAGGCGCAAGTTGACACGACCGGCCACGCGAACCTCACGGCCGATCATCCGTGAGGCTTCCTCTTCGAACACGCCCCGATAGCGCGTCCAATCGATGAAGAGAGGCACGGTAAAAAGCGCTGTCAGAAGCCCGACGAGCAGGCCGCCGATAATGAGTAGAACCCGGTACATTTCCAGTCCATGCCGCACGGAACAGGAGCGACCCGCATGCCATTCGCCGAGACGACGGCCGGCACGCACGCCGCTTCCCCGCCGCGTTCAGTGCGGCGGGACACGCCATGCTCCCTGCTGCACTATCGCACAGTCAGGGCGAAGTTTGGACGGCCAATTTTCCGCGCTCCACCGACACCTTCGCCCGTGCGGCCATAAGCCGAGCGCGGAATTTGACCACACCAATCACCCACCCGACTGTCCTGTTTCCCGGCCGAGCGAACGCGAGAGCCGGGATCACGGCCGTGGCAAGGGAGATTCGATTCCGCCGCTACCACGATCCGAAGCTGCGAACGGGAACGGGTTGTGTTTCCTTGCGCCGACGCGATGCCGGATGGCCGCGCCACGGGCGCGACCTCCGGAAAGCAGGGGAGGCCCCGCGCCGCAGATACCTTCACACGACGGGGCACAGCCCGCCGTCGACGTTGATCGCGGTGCCCGTAATGTAGGACCCCGCGTCCGAAGCCAGGAACAGGGCGGCGTTGGCGAATTCCTGGGACGTGCCCAGGCGGCCCATCGGCAGACCCTTGCCCATGTCGCCGTAGTACTCGGTCATCGTCTGGTTTTTGCCTTCGGTCGCGTGACGACGCACCCACTGATCGCTCTCGATGCGGCCG
>JANOKV010000453.1:0-9739 GCA_031419415.1 Hyphomicrobiales bacterium
CCGTGCGGAACCTCGAACCCTTCGCGATGCCACTGAAACGCGCGGTCGGGCATGCCACCGATAGCCTGTCCATGGGACGTCGCCGCCAACTCGTGGTAGCCGATTTCCACGGACCCGTGCCGGCAATGATCGACCCGGGCGCCGAGGTGATGCGCCAACATCTGGGCACCCAGGCAGATCCCCAGAAACGGTTTTTCCTCTTTCAGGGCGACGCCCACCCAGTCGACCTCGCGGCGGATATGCGCGAGCCGGTCGTTGGCGCTCTGCGGACCTCCGAAGATCACCGCGCCACAATGATCGCGCAGGGTATCGGGCAGCGGCTCGCCATCGTAGTGACGTCGAATATCCAGGCGGTGGCCATTCCTGCGAAACCACTGGCCGACGTGGCCCGGGTTGGAGTGGATCTGATGCACGACGATCAGCACGGGCTTTTTCACCGGGCCGGGTTCACGCCCGTCGGGATGCTGCGTTCGTCGCGCGCCGTCGTCGTCACGCCCCTGGCCCTCGAGCATCCTCGACCTCGTGTTTGCGCGGCCTCAACAACCACCCGACAATCGGAACCGTCATGCGATGCGGCAATATCCGCAAGAAGGGCGTCATGACCAGGCCCCAGATGTCCGGCAGAACCAGCCGCAACCCCATTCGGTAGCCGATCACCGCGACATGGGCGATCGATTCCGGACCCGGCATGGGTAGCAGAAACCGGTAATAACTGTCTAACGCGCCCATCTTGTCGTGAAATCCGGTGTCGACCGGCCCCGGCGCCACCACCGTGACGCGCACGCGATCGGCCCCGACTTCGGCCGCCAGCGCTTCGCTCAGCGAAATCACGTAGGCCTTGCTCGCGTAATAGACCGCCTGCCAGGGTCCAGGCGTGTAGCCCCCCAGCGACGCGATGTTGAGGATGCCACCCCGGCGGCGGGCGCGCATGCCGGGAAGAAAATGCCGGCACATGATCGTCAGGGCGCGCACGTTGACATCGAGCACGGCGGCGATTTGCTCCGTCGGCGCGTCGTCGAATCGGCCAGACAGGCCGACCCCTGCATTGTTGACCAACACGTCGACGAAGCCCCCGGCCTCGTGGGCGGCGTCGGCGAGACGCGTTGCGGCGTCAGCCGCCGTCACATCGAGGGCGATCGGAATGGCGCGCACGCCATGCCGATCGGCGATTGCCGAGGCGGCCGCGCGCAAGCGGTCCTCGCCGCGCGCCACCAGAATGACGTGGCGTCCCAATGCGGCGAAGCGGTGGGCGATGTGCAGCCCGATGCCTTCCGACGCGCCGGTCACCACCACCCAGGGAACCGCAGTCACTTCGGGCTCTGTCGTGTCGTGGTTCATGGTCGTCCCAAACAATCACCCCGCACGCTCGGCTCCCTGCCGGGATGCATCGAGTGCGCGGTCCACCTTGTCCGTGATCGGACTGCGTCGCAATGGGGGTGTGGCGCGTGGGCTCGGCAGCACACACCTGTGCCAAAAACGCCCGCCTGCAGGCTGATCGGCTTCGATCGCTTGAAACACCGCGCGCCAACGGGCACTGTGTCTCCATTCCGTCTGCATGTTTTATCGGGTCGGGAACCAACCGGCGTATCTAGGGAGGGGACTTGCATGTTCTTCAAGAAGAAAAAGGACGAGCCGACACCGCCAGCGCCGCCCACACCCCCGGCACGTCAGCCTGATCCAGCGCCCGGGCCTGCACCGGTCGCCAAGGCGGCCCCGCCGGCACCCACACCCAAGGTCGCCACGCCCCCACCGGCCTCTGAGAAAACCGTCCCCGCAGCTGCCGCGAAATCCATTTCTGTCCAGAACGGATCAGCAGCGCTCGCCGCTGCGCCCGCTACCAAGGCTAACGTCGTCACGGGACGTGTCACCGCGCCCCAGCAGGCCGCCGACGATGCTGCGCTGACGCCGGAGGAGCAAGAGAAGCATCGCCAAGCCGCAGCGTTGTCCAAGCGGATCTCGACCGGCCTGGGCGAAATCACCAGCGTCTTGATGCGCTCTAAAACCCACGCCGTCTTGCCCATCGCGCAATTGCAGACGCTGCTTCCCGCCATCGCGCGCAATCAATACGTCACCGCCGAAGCACGGTCGCGTGAGAACGGCATGTCTTCGCCCATCGCCGTCGTCATATGGGCGACCGTTTCGGACGAGGTGGACAAGCGCTTGGCGGCGGATGCGCAAAAGCCC
This sequence comes from Hyphomicrobiales bacterium, assembly GCA_031419415.1. Lineage (GTDB taxonomy): Bacteria > Pseudomonadota > Alphaproteobacteria > Rhizobiales > Hyphomicrobiaceae. Next base: position 2,185 of record JANOKV010000453.1, read on the forward strand.
TTGAGCCTGACCGCTGCCGATTGGGCGGGTGGACCCAATGTCTGGGTCATCGAAGCTGTCGGCGAGCCGCGCGCCGTCTCCGCCTTGATCAAGCGCCTGCAAGACACGCGCTGGAAGGGCCAAGCCGTCAAACTGCGCGCCCGAGGCGAAGACGGTCAGGCCTCGATTCGCACACTCGATGCATCGGCGTGAGGGAGTGCGCGTCGACGCCGTCCCGGTAGCGTCGATCGGCGAGGGGCCGTAGACTGGCGCGACGCCTCGACCTACCAACGCCCAGGAGCTTACCTATGAAGACACGCGCCGCCGTTCTCACCCAGGTCAACACGCCGCTCGAGATTATGGAGCTCGAGCAGGATGGCCCCAAGGCCGGTGAGGTGCGCGTCAAGGTGCGCGCGGCGGGCGTTTGTATGTCGGACTGGCACATCATGATCGGCGACTGGCCACTGCCGCTGCCGATGGTGCTGGGCCACGAGGCCGCCGGCGAAGTCGTCGAAACGGGCGCCGGCGTCACCAACGTCAAGGTCGGCGATCACGTCATCTTCTCGTTCCGGCCCAACTGTGGCCACTGCCCCTACTGTGCGCGCGGACGCTCCGTCATCTGCATCGGGCGCAACGACACCTCGCGCTTCGTCATGCACGACGGCACGACGCGCGTGAAACTCAACGGCGAGCCACTCAATATCATGGCCCGCATCGGCACGTTCGCCGAGTATTCCGTCTGCCCGGCGGAGCAGGTCGTGGCCGTGCGCAAGGACTTGCCGTGGACGCATGCCGCCATCATCGGCTGCTCGGTCGCGACCGGCGTCGGTGCCGCGATCCGCCACGCCAAGGTCGAGGCGGGATCGAGCGTGCTGGTCGTCGGGTGCGGCGGCGTCGGCCTCAACGTCATTCAAGGAGCCCGGCTCGCCGGCGCCAAAACCATTATCGCCTGCGACCTGCTCGACAACAAATTGCAACTCGCTACGCATTTCGGCGCGACGCACATCATCAACGCCAAGCGCCAGGACGTCATCAAGACGGTGATGGAGATGACCGGATTGGGCGTCGACTATGCCTTCGACGCCATCGGCACCGGCCCGACCGTCGCCCAGATCGTGGAAGCCTTGGCACCGGCCGGCCACGCCGTCATCGTTGGCATTCCGGCCTTTTCCGCCACGGCGCCGATCCCGCCCGCAAACATGGTCTACACGGAAAAAACCCTGTCGGGGACGTACTATGGCTCGATTCGCCCCACCGTGGATTTCGGCATGCTCGCCGACATGTCGATGGACAAGCGCATCAATCTGGACGACCTGATTTCGCGCACCTATTCGCTCGACGAAATCAACGAGGGCTTCAAGTTGATGGCGGGCGGCCAAGTCGCGCGCGGCGTCATCACGTTCGACTGACCTCCCGAAATTGTGCAGTTCAGTTGATTGGACTACAGACATCGCGTCGGCCTTCCTCTAGAAGGTGGCCGACCTGCGAGGTTTTCGGGCGTGGCGGCCTGCTGCGGCGCTCTGTAGGAAAGCTTTCGCGCGATGGACGCTTCGTGGGCCGGCACCCGCCGGGTGCGGTGCAGAGAGGACGACAGACGTGACGACTGAGACCGGGCGCTTCGATACCGTGCCCAAGTTGCTTCTGAGGAATGCAAAAGACCACGCTGCGCGTCCCGCCTACCGGGAAAAGACGCTCGGCATCTGGCAGACCTGGACATGGTCGCAGGTGCGCGACGAAGTGCGCGACATGGCGGTCGGGCTCGGCCGATTGGGACTGACCACGGGCCAGTCCGTCGCGATCATCGGTGATAACCGGCCTCAACTTTACTGGGCGTTCTGCGCCGTACAGAGTCTGGGCGGCGTACCCGTTCCCCTCTATCAGGACAGCGTCGCCAAGGAGATGGCCTACGTTCTGGCGCACGCGGAAGTAAAAGTCGCTATCGTCGAAAATCAGGAGCAGGTCGACAAACTGCTGTCGATCGCCGAGAGCGTGCCCACGCTGCGCCAGATCGTCTACGCCGATTCACGCGGTCTCCAGCGCTACGACACGGCCAATCTGCATTCGATCGCGAGCGTCCAAGACCTCGGCCGCGCGGCGCTGCGCGACACACCCGAGACGCTGGGGCACTGGATTGCGGGCATCGAGGCCACCAAGGGCGGCGACATCAGCGTCATGCTCTATACGTCCGGCACGACGGGCAATCCCAAAGGCGTCATGCTCTCGCACGACAACGTCGTCGTCTCGGGCGTCAACGCCAATGCGTTCGACCATTATACGCCCGACGATACGATGCTGGCCTATCTTCCCATGGCCTGGGTCGGCGACCATATCTTCTCCTACGCTCAGGCTTATGCGGGCGCGCTGTGCGTTTCCTGCCCCGAAAGTCCGGAGACGGCGGTCGAGGATCGCCGAGAAATCGGGCCGACGTCGTTCTTCGCCCCTCCACGCGTGTTCGAAAACCTGCTCACCCAGATCATGGTGCGCAGGGAGGATGCGTCGGCACCGAAAAAACGCCTGTTCGCCTATTTTCTCGCCGTCGCCAAGCGCGCCGGTGAAAAGGTCCTCGACGGCCGCCCCGTGGGCTTCAAGGACCGGTTGCTCTATGGCCTCGGCGACCTGCTCGTCTACGCGCCGCTGCGCAACCGCATGGGGTTTTCGCGCTTGCGGGTCGCCTATACGGCCGGCGAAGCCATCGGCCCGGAGTTGTTTTCGTTCTTCCGGGGCCTGGGCATCAATCTGAAACAGCTCTACGGCCAAACCGAAGCCAGCGTGTTCGTCACGCTCCAGCCGGACGGCGAGGTCTACCCCGAGACCGTCGGCAAACCCGGTCCCGATGTCGACATCCGGATCGAGGACAAAACGGGCGAAGTGCTGTTCAAGAGCCCCGGCGTGTTCGTCCGGTACTTCAAGAACGACGAAGCCACCGCCGCGACCAAAACCGCTGATGGGTGGGTGCGCACGGGTGATGCGGGCTTCATCGATGCGCGCGGCCACCTGCGCATCATCGACCGGGCCAAGGACGTGGGTCGGTTGCGCGACGGCACGCTGTTTGCGCCGAAATACATCGAGAACCGGTTGAAATTCTACCCCGAGGTGAAGGAGGCCGTGGCCTTCGGCAACGGCCGCGATTATGCGACCGTGTTCATCAACATCGACCTGACGAGCGTGGGCAACTGGGCGGAGCGCAACAACGTGCTCTATGCCAGTTACCAGGAGTTGGCTGCCAATCCCGACGTCTACGCCATGATCGAGCGGCGCATCGACGAACTCAACCAGTCGCTCGCCGCCGAACCGATGGTGGCGGGCTCCCAGATCAAGCGTTTCCTCATCCTGCACAAAGAACTCGATGCCGACGACGGCGAACTGACGCGCACGCAAAAGGTGCGCCGCAGCTTCATCGCCGATCGCTACGCGCCCCTGATCGACGCGCTTTATGATGGCTCGGCCCGGTGCCGCTTGGCGACCGAAGTCACTTATGAAGACGGGCGCAAAGGAACCATCGAGGGCGATGTGGCGATCGTGGAAATGAAAGTCTATCCGTCTGCGGCGCCAGCTTTGAAGGAGGCCGCGGAATGAATGTCCTCGAGAAGCCGACCCTTTCGGCGGCCCCCGCACCCACCAGCGAACGCCAGATCGGCGAGGTGATGCTGGCCGTCCACAACGTCTGGTTGGCCTTCGGTGGCGTGCGCGCCATTGCGGACGTGTCGTTCGATGTCCGCAAGGGCGAGATCCGCGCCATTATCGGCCCCAACGGCGCCGGTAAAACGTCGATGCTGAACGTCATCAACGGATTTTATCACCCGCAAGAAGGCACAATCAGCTTCAAGGGCCAGACCCGCTCGCAAATGCGCCCCTACATCGCAGCCAGCCAGGGCATCGCCCGCACGTTCCAGAACGTGGCGCTGTTCAAAGGCATGTCGACGCTCGACAACATCATGACCGGCCGGGCGCTGAAAATGAAACGCGGCCTGCTCGCCCACGCCCTGCATTGGGGCCCCGCCCGCAGCGAAGAGATCGTGCATCGCGAAGCGGTCGAGCGCATCATCGACTTCCTCGAGATCCAACACATCCGGCGCACGCCGGTCGGCAAGTTGCCCTACGGGCTGCAGAAGCGGGTCGAACTCGGTCGCGCCCTCGCCATGGAGCCGGATTTGCTGTTGCTCGACGAGCCGATGGCCGGCATGAACCTCGAAGAAAAAGAGGACATGAGCCGCTTCATCGTGACGGTCAACGACCAGCTCGGCACCACCATCGCGCTGATCGAGCACGACATGGGCGTCGTCATGGATTTGTCGGATCGTGTGGTCGTCCTGGAATACGGCCGTAAGATCGCCGACGGTCCACCGGCCGAAGTCAAGGCCAACCAGAAGGTCATCGACGCCTACCTCGGCGTGCCGCATTGAACCCAGGATTCGTCGCATGACACAGCTTTTGGCACACCTCGATATCGTGAGACTCGACTGATGCCCGCACTCGGTTCGTTTCTTGAAATCCTCATCGGCGGCCTGCTCGCCGGCATCCTCTACTCGCTCGTCGCGCTGGGCTTCGTGCTGATTTACAAAGCCTCGGGCGTCTTCAATTTCGCGCAAGGCGCGATGGTGCTGCTGGCGGGCCTGGCGCTCGTGCGGTCGCTCAACTTTTTCGTCGCCAAAGGCGTGCCCAATTGGGCCGCGATCGTGATGGCATTGATTTTCGCCGGGCTCATCATGGCGATCTCGGCGTGGCTGATCGAACGGTTCGTGTTGCGACCGTTGCTCAACCAGGACGGCCTCATCATCTTCATGGCGACGATCGGCATCACCTTCATCATCGAAGGTGTGGCGCAGACGATCTTCGGCTCCGACGTCTATCCGCTGCGCTTGTTTCCGGTCGACGCGTGGTTCGTGGGCGAAAGCCTGTTTCCCGGGGGCATTCTGGTCAACAAGCTCGATGTCTGGGGCGGGGTGATCGCAGGCGCGCTGGTGGCGCTGCTCGCGTGGTTTTTCCAGACGACGAAAACGGGGCGCGCGTTGCGCGCCGTGGCCGACGATCATGCCGCCGCGCAATCGATCGGCATTCCGATCAGTTGGATTTGGTTCGTCGTGTGGCTGGTGGCTGGGCTCGTCGCTTTGGTGGCATCGACCGTGTGGGGCACCAAACTGGGTATCCAATTCTCGATCACCTTCCTGGCGCTCAAGGCGCTGCCGGTGTTGATCATCGGCGGCTTCACCTCGGTGCCCGGCGCCATCATCGGCGGTCTCATCGTCGGGGCGGGCGAAAAGCTCGCCGAAGTCTACCTGGGCGCGCTGATCGGGGGCGGGATCGAATACTGGTTCGCCTACGTTCTGGCGCTCGTCGTGTTGCTGGTGAGGCCGCAGGGCCTTTTCGGCGAAAAAATCATCGAACGTATCTGAGACTCGCGAGGACACCCCGACATGCTCTACCGCGAGACCGGCCAGTTCAAGACGAGCTACGCCAAAGATATGGCCATGTTCCCGATCCGTCAGGATCGGGTGGCGCTGGCGCTGCTGCTGGCGTTCGTTTTTATCGGCGTGCCGCTCCTGGCGCATTTGCGCATCTGGCCGTTCGGCAGCGACTACCTGCTGCGCGCCATCCTGTTGCCGTTCCTCATCTTGTCGCTGGCGGCGATCGGCGTGAACATATTGATCGGGTACTGCGGGCAGATTTCGCTGGGCTCTGGCGCCTTCATGGCGATCGGCGCCTACATGGCCTACAAGTTCGGCACCGGCATGCCGGAATTCGGCATTCCCATTCTGCCCCTCATTCCCTCGATCCTGCTCGGGGGGTTCTGCTCGGCGATCGTGGGTGTGTTGTTCGGCATTCCCTCGCTGCGCATCAAAGGGCTCTATCTGGCGGTGGCGACGCTGGCGGCGCAGTTCTTCTTCGATTGGCTGTTTCTGCGCGTGCGCTGGTTCACGAACTACGCGCCTTCGGGTTCAGTCAATGCTCCCCCGCTCGAAATCTCGGGCTGGGCGATTGGCACATCGACGGAAAAATATCTCTTCACGCTCTCGTTCGTCGTCGTGTTCGCGATGATCGCCAAGAACCTGGTGCGCGGCAATCTCGGTCGCCAGTGGATGGCGATCCGGGACATGGATATCGCCGCCGAGCTGATGGGCATTCGGCCGTTCTACGCCAAGCTTACGGCCTTCGCGACGTCGGCCTTCATCATCGGGATCGCAGGCGCGCTGTGGGCCTTCGTTTATCTCGGATCGTGGGAGCCATTGGCCTTCTCGATCGACCGATCGCTGCAGTTGCTGTTCATGGTCATCATTGGCGGTCTCGGTTCGATTTTGGGCTCGTTTCTGGGGGCGGCGTTCATTCTGCTGCTGCCGATCTTCCTCGATCAGGTGCCCCATGCCTTGGGTATATCGCTCAATGTCGAGACCATTTCCCACCTCGTGACCATCATTACGGGCGGGCTGATCTGCTATCTTCTGGTGTTCGAGCCGCACGGCTTTGCGCGCCTATGGTTTCTGGCGAAGGAGAAGCTACGGCTTTGGCCGTACCCCTATTGACCGCCAGATTGGGCCTTGGCGGCAATGCGGAGCAGCTGCTAGGCAATTCCTGACTTCGAGGCCCGCAGAAAAAGTCCACGGAACTCAATCCGCCGGACAGTATGGAGGACGACGATGAGACGAGTATTATCGGGATTGGCTGCCGCCACCGTCGCAACGACGCTCGCGACACCGGTGCTGGCGCAAGGTGAACAGTTCCTGCCCGCGCTGGTCTATCGCACCGGCGCTTATGCGCCCAACGGCGTTCCCTTCGCCAACGGCGTCGCCGATTACTGGACCCTGATCAACGAGCGGGACGGCGGCATCAATGGCGTCAAGATCGTCTACGAAGAATGCGAAACGGGTTACGCGACCGACAAAGGCGTCGAATGCTACGAGCGCCTCAAGGGGCGGGGCACGACGGGGGCGGGTTATTTCTCGCCGCTGTCCACCGGCATCACCTTCGCGCTGACGGAAAAGGCGCCTGGCGACAAAATTCCGTTGCTGACCATGGGCTACGGACGCTCTGAGAGCCGCAATGGCGCCGTGTTCGGTTGGAACTTCATTGCCATGGGCTCCTACTGGACGGCGGCCGATGTCGCCATGCAGCACGTTGCCAAGGAAATGGGCGGCCGCGATAAGCTGAAGGGCAAGAAGATCAGCCTCGTCTATCACGACAGCCCCTACGGCAAGGAGCCGATCGCGGCTCTCGAGGCGCTCGCCAAGCGCGATGGATTTGAATTCAAACCGATCCCCGTCACCCATCCGGGCGTCGAGCAGAAGTCACAATGGCTCGCCATTCGCCAGGACCGTCCCGATTATGTCCTGCTCTGGGGCTGGGGCGTGATGAACTCGACCTCGATCAGCGAAGCAGCGGCGGTGAACTTCCCCCGCGACAAGATGCTCGGCGTCTGGTGGTCGGGGGCCGAGCCCGACGTCATTCCGGCAGGCGCCGGAGCCGTGGGCTATAAAGCGCTGATGCTCCAGCATCCGTCGGGCCGCGCCAAGGTCCACGATGACATCGACAAGCACGTCATCGGCAAAGCAAAGAGCGCCACCAAGCCCGAAGACCAGGCCCA
>JANOKV010000454.1:0-4004 GCA_031419415.1 Hyphomicrobiales bacterium
TTCGAGCATGAGGCGACCACCTCCAAGATCTCTGACGACAAGCTCTTCTATTGCCGCCAGCGCGGGTTGTCCGAAGAGGAAGCAATCGCCTTGATCGTCAATGGCTTCGTGCGCGACGTGCTGCAACAGTTGCCCATGGAATTCATGGCCGAGACGCAGAAACTGATCGGCATTTCGCTGGAAGGCAGCGTCGGGTGAGTGGGCCGAACGAAACCAAGAGTGATGGAAAAACACAACCAAACGGTGGAATTCGGTGGTGTGTGCGGTAAGGTGTCTCACAAAATGGCATGCCCGGTGGGGGCCGAGCATGCGGGATCGATGGTCGAACCATCGCCCGATCGGGGAGTGGAACGAAAATGTCCCTGGCCTCGCTTCAAGGGGTCGCATGTTCGAGGAGACTGGCAATGAGTGATGCGGCGGGTTTTGGTGAGATGCTGACGACGGCGAAACTGCTGCGCGAACTCGATGCAGGCGAATGCCTGCGTCGTAATGCACTGACCAATAAACAACCTGGCCTCACGTTGAGCCAAGGATCGGTGGTGACTGTCCTCGAGACCCTCGATCAGGGCAATGCTTTCCTGGTCGAGTTCGGCGAACGCCGTGAAAAATGCGATTGGCTCGGCGTCCTCTACCCCACCGAGATCGAATTCGAGAACGCTGCAATCAGATAGGGCGGCTGTCCGCTCCCCGCGACACGACATGAGCAATGGGACGACCGGGCACGCCCCTTCGGGGCGCGGCAACGGGTCCTCCATTGCAAGGAGAAGAGTTCGAGACATGTTAGAGATCGACAACCTGCACGTGCGTATCGCCGATGGCGGCGCTGAAATCTTGAATGGCATCACGCTCGCTGTCCCCAAAGGCGAGGTGCACGCGATCATGGGGCCGAACGGCTCCGGCAAATCGACGCTGGCTTACGTGCTCGCCGGTCGCGACGACTACGAGGTGACGTCCGGCGATATCCGCTGGAACGGCGAGTCTCTCCTCGAGCTCGAGCCCGACGAGCGCGCCGCCAAGGGCGTATTCCTCGCGTTTCAATACCCAATGGAAATTCCCGGTGTCGCCACCATGACGTTCCTGCGCGCGTCGGTGAACTCGGTGCGCAAGAAGCGCGGCATCAAAGAACTCACCACGCCGGAATTCCTCAAGTTCGTGCGCGCGAAAGCCGCTGAACTGGGCGTCAAGGACGAGATGTTGAAGCGGCCGCTCAACGTCGGATTCTCGGGTGGCGAGAAAAAGCGCATGGAGATCCTACAGATGTCCATGCTGGAGCCCCAACTCTGCATCCTCGATGAAACCGATTCGGGGCTCGACATCGACGCCATTCGGATCGTGTCGGAAGGCGCCAACAAGTTGCGCTCGCCCGACCGCGCCATGCTCGTCATCACACACTATCAGCGCCTGCTCACTTACATTCAGCCCGACAAGGTGCATGTCCTGGCTGGAGGCCGCATCCAGAAGACCGGCGGCAAGGACCTCGCCCTCGAGCTCGAAAAAACTGGTTACGCCGAATTCAAACCCAGAGCGGCATGAGCACGGTGTTTTATCGGGAGGTCGTGGCAGCGCGCCTCTGCGCCGTCTCGCCTCGGGCACATTCCCGCTCGCCCTATCTCGACTATTACGGATGCCAATGACCGTTACCTTGATCAAGACCAAGACTGAACAGCGCCTTCTCGCGGACTTCGAGCAGGCCCGATCGGCATTGCCCGGAACCGGCTGGGTCGAGCGGTTGCGCCGCGACTCGATCGACGCGTTCGGCGCGCGCGGCCTGCCGCACCGCCGCATCGAGGAGTGGAAGTACACCGATCTGCGCGAGCGCCTCACCGACGTGTCCGTGACCGCTGCGACCTCACCGCGCCCGATAATCGACCGCAAACGCGTCGATCGTGCGCTGGGCCCACTGGCCACCCTCGAGGCGCATCGCGTCGTTTTCCTCGACGGGCGCTATTCCGCTGACCTCTCTGACACGGGCGCATGCGGCGTCGGCGTCGACGTTCAATCGCTCGGTTCTGCTCTGCTTGCTCCGCCCGATTGGCTCCAAGCCGAAATCACGCCGGCGCAGGCTGGTCCGCCCGATGCGATTGCCGCCCTCAATCTCGCTTTCATGACCGATGGCGTCCTGCTGCACGTCGCGGCCGACGTTGCGCCGTCGAAACCGATCCTGATCGTCAACCTGAGATCGACATCCGGCAGCGGCCTCGTCGCCATCCGCAACGTCGTGCGTGTCGGTGCAGGCGCTCGCGTCACGGTGATCGAGGCCCATGCGGCGCTCGATGGAGGACCGGCCAACGCGCACGCCAACACGGTCACCGATGTCGATGTTGCCGACCGGGCTGCGGTGGTGCACGTCCAAATCGTCGCCGATGCGCCCGATTCGACCCACCTCGCCCAATGGCGTGTGCGGATCGGGGAACGAGCCGACTATCGCGCCTTCCAGCTCACGGCCGGCATCAAACTCGCCCGCAACGAACTGACGATTGCCTTCACTGGACCCGATGCCAAACTGGATATTTCCGGCGCCTTCCTGGGTCGGGGTGATGACCACATCGATACGACCCTCGTCGTCGATCATTCGACCACGGCCTGTGAAAGCCGTGAGTTGTTCAAAGGTGTGCTGGAAGATCGGGCGCGCGGGGTGTTTCAAGGCAAGATCATCGTCCAGCCCGAAGCGCAGAAGACCGACGGAAAGCAGATGGCGCAAGTCCTCATGCTGTCGGAAGACGCCGAATTCGACAGCAAGCCCGAACTTGAAATCTACGCGGACGATGTCGTTTGCGGACACGGCTCGACGGTCGCCGAGCTGGACCCTGAACTGGTGTTTTATCTGCGCTCGCGTGGCATTCCCCTGGCAGAGGCCCGCGCTATGCTGACCGAAAGCTTTGTCGTCGAAGCCATCGAAAAGGTCGAAGACGAAGCGATCCGCGGAGCCCTGATGGCGATCGCTGTCGCCTGGTTGCGGCGCAAGACCGGCTCGAAGGACTGAAACGCCCCATGGCAGATCCCAAGACTTACGACGTCGCCCAGATCCGTACCGACTTCCCGATCCTGTTTCGTGAAGTCTATGGCAAACCCCTCGTCTATCTCGACAACGGCGCGTCGGCGCAAAAGCCCCGGCCCGTTCTCGATGCGATGTCGCACGCCTACGAGTTCGAGTACGCCAACGTGCATCGCGGCCTGCATTATCTGTCCAACACCGCGACGTCGAAATTCGAAGAGGCGCGCACCACCACCACCCGGTTCCTCAATGCGCGCAGCGAAGACGAAATCATCTTCACCGGCAACGCGACCGGCGCCATGAACCTCGTCGCGTCCTCGTTCGGCGCAAACTTCGTCGAGGGCGACGAGATCGTCGTCTCGATCATGGAGCATCACTCCAATATCGTGCCGTGGCACTTCCACCGCGAGCGCAAAGGCTGTGTCCTGAAGTGGGCGCCGATTTCCGATACCGGCGAATTCCTGCTCGACGAATTCGAGCGATTGCTGGGGCCACGCACCAAGCTCGTCGCCATCACGCATATGTCGAACGTGCTGGGCACCGTCCTGCCCGCCAAGGAGATCGTGCGCATCGCGCATGCCAAAGGCATTCCGGTGCTTCTCGACGGCAGCCAAGCCGCCGTCCACATGCCAGTCGACGTGCAGGATCTCGACTGCGACTTTTACTGCTTCACCGGCCACAAGGTGTACGGCCCTACAGGCATCGGCGTGCTCTACGCCAAGCGCGAACACCTGGAAGCCATGCAACCCTACATGGGCGGTGGCGAGATGATCGAGAGCGTCGCCGTCGACAAGATCACCTATGGTGGCCCGCCGCATCGGTTCGAGGCGGGAACGCCGCCGATCGTGCAGGCAATCGGGCTGGGCGCGGCGCTCAATTATATGATGCAGGTCGGCCGCGACCGGATCGCGGCGCACGAGGCCGAATTGGCCGCCTATGCCCACGAGCGGCTCGCCGACCTCAACTGGTTGCGCATTTACGGTAAAGCCAAAGGCAAGGGCGCGATCGT
>JANOKV010000455.1:0-3782 GCA_031419415.1 Hyphomicrobiales bacterium
TACCGCGATAGCGGTTTAGTGCAATATCTGATTTGCGACATAATCAGTCTACGGATTAATAAGAGGTCAGTGGTGTCGCGCTGGGCACGGGGCGAATGTGGGGTCACTACACGAAAGTGCTCTGAGTGTACGACATCTCGAACAATGAGAGAACTCACGCTGCCAGAAGCGACTGCCGCTGACGCAACGGGCGGAGCGATCCGGCCGCCGGCAGCTCGGCAGTGCTCCACACGTAGTCTCCGGTCAGGCCGATGTGCTCCCAGCCGAGCGGCGCCACGTGTCGCAGCAAGTCGTCGTTGACCGGTCGGCCCTGGCGCCTCAGATCGGCGTAGGCAACGTCCAGATATTTCGTGTTCCAGAGGATGATTGCTGCGACCAGCAAGTTGAGCCCGGATGCGCGGAAGAACTGGTTCTCGAAGCTGCGGTCGCGCATTTCGCCGAGCCTGCAGAAATAGATGGCGCGGGCGAGAGCGTTGCGCGCTTCCCCCTTGTTGAGGCCGAGTTGGGCGCGGCGGCGGAGGGCGGGATTCTTGATCCAATCGAGGGTGAACAGCGTGCGCTCGATCCGGCCGATCTCACGCAGCGCCTTGGCGAGCCCGTTCTGGCGCGGGTAGGCCGACAGCTTCTTCAGCATGGCCGAGCACGTGACCGTGCCGGTGCGGATCGAGGTTGCCATCCGCAACAGCTGATCCCAATGGGCCGTGATGTGCCCGGTGTCGATGAGGCCGCCGACCAACGGCTTGAGGCTCGTTGGCGCCTTTTGATCCGGCAGCAGGTAGAGCTTTCTCTCCTTGATGTCCCTCATGCGCGGGGCGAAGCGGAAGCCGAACAAATGGCAAAGTCCGAACACGTGATCCGAGACGCCGCCGGTGTCGGTGTAGTGCTCCTCGATCGCCAGTCCCGTGTCGTGATAGAGCAGCCCGTCGAGGACATGCGCCGCCTCGCTCGTGTTCGCCGCGATCACCTTTGTATAAAACGGGCCGAACTGGTCGGAGATGTGAGTATAGAAAGAGACGCCGGGCTCGTTGCCATGGCGCGCGTTCACGTCCGAAATCGCAGCGCCGGCGCCGCCAGCGCGAAAATATTGTCCGTCGGAAGAGGACGTGCGTCCAGCACCCCAGACCGCTGCAAGCGGAAGCGACCTGTGCGCCTCGATCAGTCGGGCGAGAGCTGCCCGGTAGGTCTCCTCGCGGATGTGCCAGTCATGAACGAGCGCGAGCTGCCGGTAGGTGACGCCACGGATCGCATCGGCCATGCGATTGAGACCGAGATTGATGCCGTCCGCCAGGATCGACGAAAGCAGCGCGGGCTTGTTGTCGGCCGCCCGGCCGTTCCGCTGATGCGTGAAGCAGTCGGTGAAGCCGGTCCAGGTGTCGACGTCGAGCAGGACATCCGTGATCTTGGTGCTCGGCAGCAGCACGTAGACGGCTTCCTTCAGCTTCTCGGCCTCGGGAGGCGTATTCGCCTGCACGGGTGAGATCACCAGCTCGCCGCCTGAGAGGTCGACTCCATCGAGCTTGCCCTGATCGGCGAGCCGCCCCACCTCCTCGATCTCGCGGTCGAGCGCTGCACGCCGCCCGGCGAGATAGCTCTCCACGTTGGTGTCGATCGCGACGGGCAGTGGCCCCTCGGCTTTGAGTAGCGCGAAGGTCGGTTCCGGGATTAGGGTGCTCTCGAAGTCCTGATACTGGCGGCTGCCATCTACCCAGATATCGCCGGCACGCAGCCGATCCCGCAGCTCGAAGAAGGCGCACAATTCGTAGGCCTTGCGATCGATCTCGCCACCCTGGACGACGATCGGCCGCCAGACCGGCCGGATGAAGCGCAGCGGCGGCTTGGCCGGCAGCGCGCGTTGCCCTGCCCGGTACATGGTCTTGAGCGTGTCGAGTGCCTCGAGGATCGGCTTTGCCGACGGCGTCGCCTTGAACGTGAAGGCGTCGAGAAAGGCCGGGGCGATTTTACGGACGGTCGCATGACGCCGCAGCATCTCGACCTTGGGATCAGTCTCGCCGGGCGCAACGATGGCTTCCGTTTCCATCACGAAGGCGACGAACTGGCTCCAGCCCATTTTCATCTGCCTCTCGATGGCGATGAAGGGGTCACCTCTGGACTCGCGGGCGCGGATCATGGCCGTGCAAGCCCCGGTGAGCATGCGCAGCTTCTCTTGCAGATCGCGGGCGGCGCGGGCCGCCTTCTCCTGGCTACGCCGCTCGGCCTTGCGGAACAGGCTGCCCATCAGCTTGTCGAACATGAGCAGCGTGGCATCGGTCAGCTCGGTGTCCAGGGACAACGCCGCTGCCGTCAGCAGAGCGTGGCGGCGCGGCGCGATTGTCTCGGCAAGATGCTGGGCGGAAATCTTCATGGCGTCGCGCGCGATGCGGTCGAACGCGGTTGTCGGGACGGATCGCTGGCGCTCGAGGTCGAGCCCGAGCTTGCGCAGGAACGCGACGCGCTCGATCAGTCCGAGGATGTTGGTCGGTGCTGGCGACTGGCTTGCGTTCCGCAACCAGGTGAGCCGTGTGGTTGTCGCCTCGGGCGTGATCTCCAACAGCGCATCGAGACTTTTCCTCGTGGTTTCCGACAATCCCGTTGTCAGCGCTTGGTACAATAGCCGCTCGCTGCGCACGCGGGCTTGCTGGCACAGAAGATCGATCGCGCGTGGTGTCGGCAGCAGAATGTGACGCTTTCGTGCCTCCTCGATCACGGCCGCAACGAGTCGCTCCAGGCGCGGCATGCCTTGGGCCAGCGAAACCGCGACGGCCGACAACTCGCGGGCGGCGTTCGCGTCGAAGGCGCGGCAACCGAGGCTCTGCATCAGCTCCGCGACATGCTCGCGGCGGTTGGTCGATCGGCTACGGTAGGCGGCGAGTTCCGACGCCGGCACTGCGACCTGCTCGGCGACGAACGCCAGTACCTCGGTCGGCGGTGTCTCACCAACGTCGAGGATGCGGCCGGGAAAACGCATCCCACACAGCAGCAGGGCGAACCCGAGCCGATTGGCGCCTGCGCGCTTCTTGTCGACGAGATCGAGATCGGCCGGGCTCAGCGTGTAATGCTGGACGATACCCCGCTCGTCGGAGGCCCACGCCCAGAACGGTGCCAGTTGCTCGTCGGTGAGGAGGCGGCGGCGAGCCATCGGCTGTCCTTTTCAAACTACAGTCTATTTGGTACGGAATCGAGCGCCCGATTCACAGGGGTTTTGGGCCACTGCGGCCGAGGGGGTTCAATTGGGACAACGGGCCGCCATTTATTGCCGCGTCTCGACGGCTGATCAATCCTGTGACCGCCAGGAGCGGGATCTGCGCGCATTCGCCGATCGCGGCGGCTTCGACGTCGTCGGCATCTACAAAGAGAAGGCGTCAGGCTCCAAGACCGATCGCATCGAGCGAAAGAAAGTCATGGCGCTCGCGCAAGCCCGCAACATCGACGCCATCCTGGTCACCGAACTGTCTCGGTGGGGCCGCAGCACCATCGATCTCGTCGAGACGCTGCAAGCGGTGCAGGCGTGGGACGTCTCGGTTCTCGCCGTGTCCGGGTTGCAGTTCGATCTCTCCACGCCGCACGGCAAAATGATTGCCTCGGTGATGTCGGCGCTCGCCGAGTTCGAGCGCGACCTGATCCGCGAGCGCGTCAAGTCCGGCATCGCCGCCGCCAAGGCGAGCGGCAAGAAGCTCGGCCGACAGGCGGGGCAGCGGCCGTCCGACCGCAAGGCCGCCAGGGTTGCCGCGCTGTCCGAAGAAGGATTGAGCCTTCGCCTCATCGGGCGCCAGGTGGGCCTCAGC